>CAYXFO010000172.1:0-8734 GCA_964464255.1 uncultured Pirellula sp. | reverse complement strand
CTCGAGAAACTCCTCGAGTGGAAGAACCTGTCGAGCAACGCCCTGACGCTGCAGCGTGCGCTCGAGCAAATCAAGAACCAGCAGATGCCTCCCGCCGAGTCCAAGCAACTCTCGTCGGATCAGAAACAACAATTGCTCACATGGTCGAACGCATGGCTCCGCACCGAAGCCCAACGGCGTGCCGGTGACCCCGGTCCCGTAGTTCTTCGACGACTCAATAACGCGGAATATACCTACACCCTCCGCGACCTGACCGGCATCCCGACACTCGATCCAGCCAAAGAATTTCCGGCCGATGGCGCCGCCGGGGAAGGGTTCTCCAACGCAGGCGCCGCGCTCGCGATGTCACCTGCCATGGTCCAAAAGTATCTCGATGCCGGAAAAGCGGTCGCAAAGCATGCGGTGCTGCTACCCGATGGCATCCGATTCGAAGCGAACCCTTCGAGCAGCGACATGACCAATCAACTGCTCGATTCGATCCGCAGTTTCTATGCTCGCTACACGGACCAACAAGGTGGCGATAAGGTCAACTTGCAAGGAATCGTCTTCGAAACCAACCAAGGTGGTCGACTGCCGGTTGAAAAGTATATCGCCGCCACCATCGCAGTCCGTGAGCAACTCGCAAACGCAGGCGCCTCGGCTGCTGATGAGTCCCAGGTTCTTAAAACCATCGCTGACGAGCGGAAGCTGAATCTCAAGTACCTCACAGCCCTCTGGCAATTGTTTTCCAAGCCTAGTTCACCGACCGCAGATTCAGGATTGCTCGAATCACTGCGCCGACGATGGCTCGCCACTTCGCTCGAAAACGCAGATGCTCTTTCGGCCGAAGTCTTGAGCTGGCAAAAGGCGCTCTGGCGATTCTCGAGCATCGGCCATATCGGTAAAGTCAACGGCCCGAAAGCGTGGCAAGAGCCGGTCGACCCCATTCAAACACAACAAGAGATTCGTTTCCCTCTCCCAGATGCTGCGGGCAAGGAACTCGTTTCGTTCTTCATCCAAGTCGGAGATGCAGGGGATGGTAACGATGGAGATACCGTCCTGCTCAAACAACCGCGACTGGTTGCTCCCGGCCGGCCGGAGATTCTTCTGCGCGATCTGGAATCCATCCATTCGCTTCGAGAGCAACGAACCGAAGCGCGAAAAAGTCAGATCGATGAGACACTTGCCGCCCTTGGATCAATCCTCGACGGCGATACCCCGCTCAACACGGGCAACGGTATCGATTGGGATCGACTTGCGAATGAACAAGGACTCGATCGCCGATACCTCCAAGCCTGGGGGCAGTTCCTTGGAATCGCAGGAAGCGGGAACAGCACTCGCACCCTCTTGAGCAAAAAAGAAGAAAATCATTCCGGTTACGACTTCATCGACGGTTGGGTGGGTGCCGATGCACTCAGCATTTTTGCCAATGCCTCGTCGGATCATGTGCGAATTCCAGGAAATATGCCAGGCAAGGCCGTTGGGGTTCACCCAGCGCCCACCCGCTCGATCGGAATCGCTTGGAAATCACCCGTCAACGAATCGTTCAAGGTTCAAGGCCGATTGCGTCATGCTCATGCCGAGTGCGGTAATGGGGTCGCATGGCGACTCGAACTGCATCGCGGCGGCCTGAAACAAATCTTGGCATCAGGCTTTTCCAACGGTGCCAACGATGTCGCGATCGGCCCCATCGACAAACTCCTCGTTCGAGCAGGGAACGAAATCACAATCATCGTCGAACCTCGCGATGGAAACCATTCCTGCGATTTGACCAATATCGACTTGACGATCGCAAGTGCTAACGAAACGTGGGATCTCGCCAAAGACATCACCTCGAATATCCTCGACGGGAATCCACACGCCGACAGCCACGGTCGACCAGGTGTCTGGTCGTTCTTTTCTGAACAAGTCGGTGCGCCGAAGTTGGCGACCGCAGGATTGATCGATGGAAGCCTTCTGGCGAAGTGGTTCAACGCTTCGAATGCAACCCAGCGGGCGACCACCGCAGCAGCGCTCGAGCAGTTGGTATTAAAACCTGATCCTGGACTCGCATCCGATCATCCCGATCGGGTATTGATGCGACAACTGGACTCTGCGATCGGTCCATTCTGGGGTTCCGTCTTGCTCGAACACGCCGAGTTGATGGCCAATGGGGCAGGGCAGGGGGTTAGCGGCGAGGAACTCTTGCGCGCACCCATCACCCAGGAGTATCGGGTTCCCGCATCGCTGGCCAGTGGAACCGAATTCATGGCAACAGCATTACTCCATCCGGAGTTGGGGAAGTCTGGAAGCATCCAACTCTCGGTCAGCGCAACAAAACCCGAAGGTGTTGCTCCCAAAGCCCCGGAAACCTCGGTTGCAATCAACGATCCGAATTGGGCAGTGACCAACCGCAAATTGATCTTCAACGCCCCCATCCTCGTCGCTCCAGATAGTGAAGCGGTCCAGCGGATCCGAAGTTCGTTCCAGGCGTTCCGCGAGTGGTTCCCGATTGCATTGTGCTATCCGAAGATCGTTCCCGTCGACGAAGTGGTAACGTTGACCCTCTTCCATCGTGAAGATGAACCGCTTCAACGGCTGATGCTGTCGGTTGCTGAGCGCGAGCAGCTCGATCGTGCTTGGCAGGAGCTGCACTACGTCAGCCGCGATGCTCTGAAACAAGTCGATGCGTATGAGCAACTGTGGCAATACGCAACTCAAGATGCCGACCCAAAGGCCTTTGAACCGCTTGAGGGTCCTATCCGACTCGCAGCAGAACGCTTTCGCAACGAGTTGATACTATCGGAGCCATACCATGTCGAATCCGTGTTGGACTTTGCCCGGAAAGCATTTCGTGGCTCCTATCGAACGGAATATGATGCCAAGCTTCGCAAACTCTATGCTGATCTGCGGCAACAGGAGTTACCTCATGCCGATGCGATTCAGTTCCTGATCGCTCGAATCTTGGTATCGCCCGAGTTTCTTTACCGCACCGAGATACCAGGTCCGGGGGTACAACCGAGCAATGTTTCTGCGATCGATTTGGCGAATCGTCTCAGTTACTTCCTTTGGGCTTCGGCACCGGACGAGATGCTATTGAAGGCGGCGCGTGATGGATCGCTCGTTGAAGACGCCGTGCTGGAACAACATGTGCGACGCATGCTTCAAGATCCTCGTATCCAGCGGATGGCGGTCGAATGGGGATGCATGTGGCTCCATATTCGCGATCTCGACGCACTCGACGAAAAGAGCGAAACCCATTTCCCGGAGTTCAAAGAGATTCGAAGCGACCTGTACCGCGAAGCGATCCTGTGGATCACGGATCTGATCCAGAACGATGGTCGCATCTCCGATTTTCTTACAGCCGATCATACGTTCGTCAATGACAAGCTAGCTTCGTTCTACGGCATTCCCGATGTCAGTGGTGCGCAATGGCGAAAGATCGATGGCATCCAGCGATTCGGCCGCGGAGGAATCCTCGGCTTGGGAGCAACGCTCGCCAAGCAATCGGGTGCTTCGCGAACCAGCCCAATCCTAAGAGGGACATGGATCAGCGAAATCATCCTCGGCGAGAAATTGCCCAAACCACCCAAGAACGTTCCCGTTTTGTCCGAAACGCCTCCAGAAGGGATGACCGAACGCCAATTGATCGAACGGCACAGCAGTGACCCGGCGTGTGCCAAGTGCCATGTCCGCATCGATCCGTTTGGCTACGCGATGGAAGGCTACGATGCGATCGGACGATCGCGCCTGCAAGATGCCTCTGGAAAGACCGTCGATACATCGACTCGACTTCCCGACGGAACCCAAGTCTCCGGCATGAACGAATTGCGAAGCTATCTGCTAAAAACACGCAGCGAGGAATTCACTCGCCAGTTCAACCGCAAGCTCTACGGATACGCCCTCGGACGCTCGATCCAACTGTCGGACGAACCGGTTCTCGATGCCATTCGCGAGCGGCAAATCCACTCCGGCGACAAGATCGCCGATACGATTGTCCAGATTGTTCTCAGTTCTCCGTTCCGACAAATTCGCGGACGTGATACCGTATCCCAGTAACATCATTCACCCATCGCTCTACCATTTCCGCTAAGGAGCAAGACGATGACCTATTCGTTTACCAATCCCATGCTGTCGCGAAGAACACTGCTTCGCGGTCTCGGAGTCAGTATGGCGCTGCCCTGGATGGAATCGATTCCGGTATGGGGTGCAGCGAGCGATGCTGCGGACGCGAGCAAGCCGCCGGTGCGATTGGCAATTTTGTTTGCTGGCAACGGTTTTCATGGTGGCGAATGGTGGGCCCGCGAAGACAAAGACGGCCTGGCCCTCGGCCGTGTGCTGCAACCGCTGAACGAATTCAAGGATTCGACTCTCTTCATCCGCGGCCTCTACAACGCAGAAGCTCTCAAGGGGAACATCCACAGCTCGCAGACGGGCAACCTGCTCTCCGGTGCGCCTCTGGCATCGGGCGGTGATATTCGATCAGGCACGAGCGTCGATCAACTTCTCGCGCAAACCATCGGCCGAAGCACGAAGGTACCAAGCCTCGTCCTCGGATGCGAGAAATCGAACCCTTCGGTCCACAAGAACTACTCGATGATCTACTCATCGCATATCTCGTGGTCTTCGCCGACGACACCGACTCCGCTCGAACTCTATCCGGCCCTCGCCTTCGATCGGTTGTTCAAAGACGAAAACCATCGCGGCGACCAAAGTGTCCTCGATTCGGTCCTCGAAGATGCAGGTGACCTGAGGCGCAAGATCAGCGTCAGCGACCAGCGCAAATTCGATGAGTACCTGGATTCGGTCCGCGATGTCGAGCAACGAATCTCACAAGCTGGCGATCGGGGTGAGTTGCAGGGATGGCGTCCCACTCTACAAAAGCCTGATATGCAACGACCCGCTGATGGGATCCCCCAAGATATTTCCGAGCACATGCGACTGATGTGCGATATTTTGGTGCTGGCATTTCAGACCGATACAACGCGTGTCACCACGCTCAAACTCAACAACGACCACTCATCCCTCCGATTCCCGCATCTGGGGGTCGATTACATGATTCACCACCTGCTTTCTCACTCCGACACCGAGGATTGGCTCAAGGTGAATCGATTCTTTGTCGAACAGATGGCGTACATCGCCAAACGATTGGCAGCCACGCAGGAAGGGGAGGGTACTGCCCTCGATCATTCGATGCTCATGCTCTGCTCGAGCATGATGACGGGAAGCCACGATGCCTCGCAACTGCCGGTCGTCATGGTGGGCAAGGGCGGGGGTACTATTCGCGGCGGACGGGTTCTCAACTACCGCGACCAACCCGAACGACAAATGTGCCGCCTGTACATGTCCATGATGAGTAAGATGGGTGTTTCCGTTCCTTCCTTTGGCGATGCCAAACAACCGCTCGAAGAGCTAGAGTCTTAAGCCAGTCATGTCAGAACCGAGAACCTTTTCCCCAAATGCAGTTGCTCTCACGATTGCCGGATCGGATCCCAGTGGCGGAGCAGGCCTGCAAGCTGATCTGAAAACATTTCAACAGTTCGGTGTCTATGGAGCCAGCGCCGTCACCATGTTGACGGTCCAAAACACCCTGGGCGTTCGTCGTATTGAAACCATCCCACCCGATCTCGTCATCGATCAAATCAATGCTGTTGTCGATGACTTCAACCCGATCGCGGCGAAGACCGGAGCACTTGGAAATGCAGCCATCATCGATGCCGTTGCGGAACGGGCTGAGAAATTCGAGTTCCCACTCATTGTCGATCCGGTCATGGTCAGCAAACACGGACACTCACTGATCGAAGACGATGCAGTAGAAGCCTATCGCCGGCTGCTCAAGCATGCTTTCTTAGTCACACCAAACCGCTTTGAACTCGAGCGATTGACCGGCATCACGCTCGATGGCCCCGATGCCGTAGCCCAGGCGATCCACGATCTCCATGTGATGGGGGCTCGTTTCGTATTAGCCAAAATGGGTGATATTGACGGGCACTCCGAGCATATCCTCGGCTCGGGCAAAGAGAACTTCGCGGTCCATGCCGATCGAATCGAAACGAACCATACGCATGGAGCAGGTTGCGTGCTATCGGCTGCAATCACAGCTATGATCTGCTTGGGGCAGACCGATCTCAAGGACATCGTGCATCGAGCCATTCGACAGGTAGTGATCGCTATTCACAACACGCATCCGATCGCCAAGGGGCAATGCCCTATCGAGACACGCGTGATGGAAAACGAGCCGATCGAAATCGAGGCTTCCTAAAGACCGCCGAACACTGCGATCACTTAGAGCCGGATGATGGATCGAGTTGATCCAAGCTGGCGATCCAATCTCGGATCAGTGTGTTACCCAGATCGTAGGACCGATTGCGAGCCAAGTTCGGCATGCGTGCTCCGACGTCGTCCGATTCGAGGCGATACATCAAAATCGATTCGTCGGGCTTTCCAGGGACAATATCGAATCTGCGACCGCCAGAGCCTTTTCCAGCCGCGACCGGAGACTTCATCACTCCCCATTTGGCCGGATCGGTTTGCTCCATGCGAAGATCCAGCCCAGAGGTCCGTGCCGATCCGATCGGATTGTGGCAATGAGCGCAATTCACTTCGAGCCAGGCTCTCGCACGTTGATCGAGACTGCCAGCCGACGGATCGTCGAATCGAGGCACGATTGGATGCTGCGTTGGCTCAGGTGCACCAGCCAGCATTTCCGAAGCCATCCATTGCGCTAGTTGAGTCGACGCATCGACTGCATGCCGTTTGCGATTGAGATTGCCTGCGGTTGGTCCGAGCGGTTCATATCGATTGTTCTGGCTATGGCAGGTCAAGCATTGATTAGCGTTCGGAACTTCATAGCGATTGGATTGTAGATTGCCCGAAGCATCGGTCCAACTAGCTTCGATGCGCTCACCACCGAGTCGCAACTCCGCATCGGTCTGGGCCTCGTTCCACACATAGGAATACCCATACCAACCGGACTCTTGCCGAAACTCGATCCGTGTTTCCAAATAACGCTCGCCGGGGGTCATATCCTTGGAATCATCGGGATAGGCAAATGTCTTGGCGATGACGGTGCCTACCGGAAACTCTAGGGGTCCGTTTTCAGTCCACTGAATTTTCGTTCCTTCCGGGACCCGAAACCATCGATGTTTGATCGTATCGTCGGAGTAGAGATGCGTATTGAGTTCGTAGGGTGTGGTATCTGAAGCTGGTACCCAACGCGAGTCTCGCACTTCCAGTAGCTTCCAATCCGACAACGCGCGAGGTGCGTTTCGATATACCAGCACGATCGGATCGACCTCAGAACTCGGAGGTGCATGCGGTTTCAATTCGACCGGGGCTACCGATGGAACATCCACATCGAAGACCTTCACATCTCGCTCGACAGCGTATTTACCGGTGAGCATGTTCGCGGGGGAAAAGTTATCGAGGTGAACATTGGCGAAAGTCGTCGTCGCCGCCTCTCGAATACTGCCTCGAAGCTCGTTTGGCATCTTTCCGTCTACCAACTTCTTCGCATCAACAATCCCATCATAGAAGATATGGGGAAACGGTACCCCTACGATTGGAGCAAGGAGTTTGCCGATCTTGCCCGATGGCTTTTGGCCGCCACCTCGAATGCGATTGCTGTGGATCGAGAAGGATTCGGGATAAGGATCGTAGCTTGCGTCATTGATTTTTCGTTCCGTGACCAGATAGCTGACAATGACGATGTTGCTGGTTTGATTATCCTCGATGTCGTTGTCGAAGATCTCCACGCGATCGGTAGCCAGCAGCATCATGCCGGTCCCAGGGGGAACCTCGCCGACAATTGCTCCGGGTTGGGCAAAATTCTTGTGATTGTTCTTGATGACTTGATTTTTGAAGATCCGTACATCGCCGCCATTCTTCAGCGTCAGATCTGGTAAATCAAAGACGAGGATCCCGCCAGTATTGTCGGTCGCGATATTCTCGTAGACATCAGCGCGCAGGCTATTCTCGATCTCGATCCCTGCAACGTTCTTCTCGGCGCGGCAACCGCGGACGACGATATCTTGGGATTGCCCCACATAGATTCCGGCATCCGATGCTCCGATCGCGATGCAATCCTCGATCAGCACATTCCTGCATTCGACAGGATAGAGTCCATATGCACCGTTGGTCGGTTTCGGTCCATCGGTCCACTCGGTCCGCACGCGTCGAAAGGTCACATCGCGAGCACCGAGAATCTTGATTGCGTTGCCCGAAGTATCTTCGACTGCAAGATCCTGAATGACAAAGCCATTACCGGTGCCGAGAATGCCGCTGGCTCCCGCCACCTGGTTTTTGAACGAAAGAATGGTCTTGTCCATGCCCGCACCTTGAATGGTCAAGTGCGAACAGGTCACGTTCAATTCGGTGTCGAAATGGTAAACACCTTCCTCTAGTTGGATCACATCTCCCGGTGCTGCGAGGATAAGCGCCGATTGCAGTCGATGCTGGGCATCGTTGCCGGGTTGGATCGTTACCACAGATGGATTCAGAGTCCCAGTGTTCAGAGTCTCGGTATTTTTTAAGGGCGTGGAACCCTCCTGTGCGAGACTGGTCACAGCTAAGACGAGGTACACCAGTGCAGCATGAGCGATCGTTGGGTTGGATAATTTCATAGTGTTATCAATATAGCAACCGCCACCATGCTTCAAAATGCAGATCGCGCGTAAAAAAGGGAACGCGATCGGAGTTCCCTCGTAATTTTTTGCCGAGGGCTACCAGGATCACCGGCAGCGCCTTGCGTGCATTTTCGCTTGCTACTTCTTTGCGG
>CAYXFO010000171.1:0-8778 GCA_964464255.1 uncultured Pirellula sp. | reverse complement strand
GCCGGGGCACTTCCTGAAGTTGCCCCGTTAGGATCGCCGCCAGCGGCAGGATCAGCTGGGGCGCCGCCGGTCGCTCCCGCACCACCCATCGCGCCACCGAGCATCGAACTGGTTGCACCCGAAAGCATTTGCTGCAGAGCGCTGGTATCGTAGGGTTGGTATCGAACGGTTGTTCGAATGTCTTCGGCGATCATATTGAGTATCGCTCGGGCAGTCTGCGTCTGCCGCAATCGTTCGCGACCTCGCGATTCATTGATCAAATAAAGTTGGACCAACCCCCCGATCAATACAGCAACCACTGCCGTTAAGAACAAAGACAACAGGACTTCCAAAAGTGTGAAACCGCGTCGCAACATTATTGGATCCCTCCGCCAAAGCCTGTCGCCGTCCCAGTCGAAGAACTCGGCGAAGTACTTCCTGAAGATCCCGATGTCCCGGCCGCTGGTGCAGCAGGGGGAGTGTCTAATCCCAATGCAGGATCGATCATCCAGCGAGCCACATAGAAGAGTTCTTTATTATCTTCCAAACCAATCTCATCGGTGATCGCCAAGCGAACACCGATCATGTCTTGATTGCCCGTGACAGTGATCTCAAGCCGGTAATACCAAATTCCCTCGGGGACCGGATCGGTGATCTGCGTCCAATCGATTCCAGCTTGAACAGGGATAGCTCCGGTGAGTACCTCTGCCATTTTCGATTCCGCCAATATCTGTGCGGTGGCTAATCGATGGCCAATCATACCGTTGTTCACCGCGGTGGCAGTGATCGATGCGAGGATCCCAGCGGACATGGCGAGAATCGAAAGGGCGAGGACGACTTCGAGTAGCGATATGCCGGATCGGCGTCTTCGCAGATATAGGACTTCGGTGCAGCGAGTTGTTCGGAATGTGGGCTTTGGTAAAGCAGTTAACGTCGAATAGAGTTGAGGACGCTTGGTACGAGCAATAGTTATCGTCATTGGCCTTGTTCCTTACGGAGTCGCACCTGCGGTGCTGACGACAGTGGGAAGATTGCTCGGATCCACGGCGGTTAATCGCATGTTGGTAGAGCGACCTGTAACGCCTCGCACTTGGATGGCCATGCGCCGTCCATAAATGTCGGCCAGGATGATCTGTGCCGTAGTGGATGTACCATCGGGGTACAGTAGCAAGGGCGACGAGAGAGAGCCGGAAACCGATGGAGCAGGGGTCCCCGGCATCGGCGCGATCTCGCCAGACTTTTGGATCTCCAGGGCGTTGCGAGCATCGACCAGCGTATCGATAGACAAGAACATCACGTCGCTGTCGAGCGACTTGGCGGACTCACCATCAATTGCCGAGGCTGCGACTCCGCCAGCTTGAGTCCGTTCGGTTTCGACGACGCCACCTGCGGTCATGACGGTTGCACCTGCCGAAGCGTCGCGATCTTCATCTCCGCTGAGCCACGGTGTAATCGAATAAGAGTTTCCATGCACGGTGGCTCGAAAGACTTGAGCTTGCCCGGTCTTCATCGCCTGCACACGAGCTTCGAGCAATTCGTTTTGAAGTCGCTCGACCGATTGCAGAAGGCGCCGACTGCTGATCATCGAATCAAACGTTGGCACGGCAAGCCCCGCTAGAATTGCCAAGATGGCCAGAACCAACAGCAATTCCAGAAGCGTGAAACCGCAGCGCAAACCGATTTGTCGATCAACCGTTGGTGATGTCATCCGAAGTACCAGATTGGCCGTCCGAACCCAAGGAACGAATCTCGAAGGACGAGCCATTGACTTTGTACTCGTAGGGGCGATTCCATGGATCGAGGGGAACCTTCTCAAGTTGCTTAGTCCATTCGCCGGGGTTTTCCAATTCCGCTGGCGGGTTAACCAAGGCTTCGAGGTTCGGCGGCAATTGACGCATCAGCAACTGATAGGTCTTGCATGCATTGGACAACTGGCCGATTTGGGTGACCGCTGCCTTCTTGTTGGCCGTGTCTTGGATCCCGGTGAAGTTCTGAATTGCAAAGCCTGCGATCACCACGAGGATGATCAAGACCAACAAGACTTCCAAAAGGGTAAAACCTGAGCGAGACCGGGATCGGCGGGTTCGATTGCGTTTCATGAGTTAGGCTCCGAACTATCGGTTAGGGTGGGATGATTTAAAGGATTGCGGACTACAAACTGTTGGCACTGTTCAACACCGGCAGCATGAGAGCGAGCACGACGAACATCACCAAACCTGCGAGGATCAACAGCATCACCGGTTCGACCAGGCGAATGACGGTTTCTAGTTTACGAAACGTCGTTCGCTCGAGGTTGTCTGCGACGGTGACCAGCACAGTATCCAGGGTGTTGGACTCTTCGGCAACCGAGAGCATTTCAACGACGGTTGGGGGGAAGTGTCCGGATTTTTCCAATTGCTTTGCCAGTCGGGCACCGGCAGTGATTTCCGTGCTCGCGTTTGCGATCGCTTCGGAGAGTATTAGGTTTCCGGAAGCGGCTCGGCTGATATCGAGCGACTTTAAAATAGGAACCCCGTTTTTCAGCAAAGTTCCGAGCACGCGACAAAAACGCGCCACAGAGAGATTCAAAAACACGCCACCGATCATGGGTGTCTTGATGCGGAGCAAGTCCGCGTTTCGGCGGCCTTCGGTGGTGTCGAGATATTTCTTGATGATGACGATCAGAACGGCGACGACCGCTAGGACGATCCACCAATAGTCCTGAACGGTACGACTGATACTGAGCAGCAGTTCCGTAGCGAAAGGCAATCCACCCTTGCTGCGCAGGTTTTTGAAGATTCCTTCGAACTTGGGCACGAAGAAAATCAGCAGTACGGTGACGACGATCACGCCGACAGACATGACGAAGATCGGATATGCCAACGCTCCGAGAGTTTTCCCCTTGAGCTCTTCTTGTTGTTCGACGAACCCAGCGACTCGTTCGAGTGCATCCTCGAGGAATCCCCCTTCGCTGCCGGCTCGCGTCATATTCACCGCCATATCATTGAAGATACGCGGGTAGCGTGCCATCGCTTCGGGAAGGGATTCCCCTTCTTCGACGCGGGCTTTGATTTCCGAGATGGCATTGCGAAGGACTTTGCTGGAGCCCGACTGTGTCGATAGAACGGTTAACGCTTTCAGCAGCGGCACACCGCTTCGGAGCAACGATGCGAGTTGGCCGTAGAACGCGGCCATTTGGGTCCCCGATACTCGCCCGGTTGATCGAACCTGCTTCGTCTTGTCGACCTTGATCGAGATCGGAAAGAGAGACTTCGATCCGAGCTGTGTCGCTGCATCGCGCACACTCGCTGCTGCGATGGTGCCGGCCACGGATTTGCCGCTCAAGTCGCGTGCTATGTACGCGAAATCAGGCATGAGTGTGCTCCTTCATCATCGTCATCCGATCGTATCGCCCTTGGTGGCGCGAAGAACTTCATCCATGCTCGTCGTTCCTTCGAGAACTTTGCGGAAGGCATCCATTCGCAACGTTAGCATGCCGTGCTTGAGGCCGAGCTGCTTGATCTCAAAACTGCTCAACCGATCATGGGCTGCTTGTTTGATTTCCTCGTTGGTGATCAGAAGTTCATAGATGCCAAATCGCCCCGAGTATCCGAGTCCGCGGCAGGCTCGGCATCCTTCGGGTTGGTAGAGTGGTTTGCCATCGAGTTTTTCGATCGGGAAATCGCGCGGCAGATCCTCGGACTTGGGATGATAGGGTTTCTTGCATTCCGGACACAGTCGACGCACCAGACGTTGTGCCATCACCCCTTCGACGGTGCTGGCAACCAGGAATGGTTCGATCCCCATATCGACAATTCGCGTAAACGCGCCCGCTGCATCATTGGTGTGCAATGTGCTGAAGACGGTGTGACCGGTGAGCGATGCTTGGATGGCGTTTTCAGCGGTCTCGGCATCTCGGATTTCACCGACCAGCACGATATCTGGGTCATGTCGCAGGATACTGCGCAGCGATGCGGCGAAGGTCAATCCGATCTTCGGGTGGACCTGGATTTGGTTGATCCCTTCGAGTTGATACTCGACTGGGTCTTCGGTCGTGATGATCTTGTTCTCCGACGAACGGATTTCCAGCAGCGAGCTGTAGAGCGTTGTCGTTTTTCCAGATCCGGTAGGACCGGTCACGAGAATGATGCCGTGAGGAATACGGATCAGTTCGCTGAATACACGATAGGTTTCCTCACCCATGCCGAGGCTGCGAAGGTCAAACTTCATCGCCCCCTTGTCGAGAATACGCATGACGAGGCTCTCGCCATGGATCATCGGGATGACCGACACGCGGATATCGATCTCTCGACCGTGTACTCTCAGCTTGATTCGACCATCTTGAGGCAATCGCTTCTCGGCGATGTTCAGTTTGGCCATGATCTTCAAGCGCGAGATGATGGCCGCTTGGAATCGATTGATTTCGGGAGGGACCGGTTGGTTCTGCAAAATACCGTCGATTCGATAACGAACAACGATGCCGGAGGCTTGGGATTCGATGTGCACATCGCTGGCCCGCGCGTCGACCGCTTCGACGAGGATTTCATTGACGAGTCGGACAACCGATGCTTCCTGAGCTTGTTCGCTCAGTTCGCTTCCATCGGCTTCGAATTTCTCCAACAGTTCGATATCGTCATCTTCGTCGCTTCGTGCTGCGAGCAACCCTTCGACCGTTTCGCTACCGACCCCGAGATGCTTCTTGACGAGTTTCGCGATCTCGATCTTCTCGGCGACGAGCGGTACGACCGCACAGTTCAGGGCGGCAGCAGCTTCATCAAGCGGGTAGAGTTCAAGCGGATTACTGGTGGCTACGAACAGTCGTCGACCTTCGCGACGGACTGGAAAGATGGAGTGGCGATAGATGAGTTTTTGCGGGAAGGACTGCAGTTGTGCAAGATCGATGTTGGCTTCGCGAAGGTCGATGTATTCGAGTCCGAGTTCTTCTGCCATGGCGCGGAGCATATCTTCTTCGCGCACGAAGCCTTTCTGCACAACGCTTTCGAGGATACCTCCTCCGTTGGCAGCAGCGCGCGACTCGAGCAGTTGGGTCTCGTTGACCAACCCTCGACGCAAAAGAATTTCACCCGCTTCGAATATCATGCGTTGATTGCCTGGTCAGTTGCCTCGGTTCCTGTTCACCCGGTTGCCGCCACCCTGGTTGCCACCACCCTGATTTCCGCCCCCCATGCCGCCGCCCATTCCACCCATGCCGCCTCCCATTCCTCGGAAGCCTTGCATACCGCCGCCACCGAATGGATTTCGGCCGCCCCCTGCTCCGCCTCCGCCGAACGGGTTGCCTCCACCGCCGAACGGGTTGCCCCCGCCACCGAATGGATTGCCACCACCGCCGAACCCTTGGAAGCCTTGGCCACCTCCAAGGGCACCGGGGTTGAAGCCTCGGAATCCGCCAGCGTTCGCTTGTGGGGTATTCGTGGATGAGGTCGCGGGTTGAGGATTCGACGTGGATGAAGTGCGTGCTTGTGACCCGAAGACAGATGACAGTGCGCTCCGAATGGTAGTCGGGTTGACTTCGCCTCCGAGGGGAACGACCACTACGCTATCTTCTGCTCCTTCAGCAGTCTTATCCAACTCCTTGACAAGTGCTTCGACGTCGTCGAATAGTTGTTTCGGCGCCATGACGATGAGTGCGTTGTTCTTGGTGTCTGCGGTGATCGACATGGTTTGCTCCTTGAGCTCCTTGGGTGCCGATCCTCGCCGTCCACCGCCACCGCCACCTCGAAGAGCTTCGATGAACTCTTGAGGAGAAGGAGGACGCTGAGATGCGGCTTGTGCATTCGACGCCAAGCGATCAGCGAACACAGCCTTGACGGTCGCTTCAACTTGAGCGACCGGTGCTGTTTCCAAGTAGATGATTCGAGGGATACCGCGAGTGCGAATGTCGACCGGTCCGGTTTCGGTGTCGATGATTTCGATCAATTGCTCGATCAATTGCATATCCAACCCATTGGCTTGCACCCAAAGAGCGTTTTGCCGAGGGTCGGCGGTGATATAAACGTCGCCGCTGGCCGTGCTAGAACCGCTGGACGCTGAGGATGCGCTCGATCCACCGCCACCCATCCCGAGCAGACTTCCTAGGAATCCGCCACCGCCAAGAACACTCGATGCAACTTCGCCGAGCAGACCGCCACCTCCGCCTCCGCCACTCGACGATGCGGACGAGCCGCTCAAGACACCGCGGATCAATTCGTCTGCAGCAGCAGCCGAGATATGCTGAAGATAAAAGACGGTCGGTTCGGTCGGGCTCGCCGCCATCTGTTCCTGAACAATCCGAGCGATCTCGTCGAATTCGTTGAGCAATTGAGGGTCATCGCTCGTGATGATCAAACCGTTAGGACCGCGGAAGATTTTGACTTCATCCGTTCCGTCGGACTCTATCGTTTCCCCGTCTTCCTTTTTCTCTTCGGTCTGCTCTGCGGGATCCTGCAGTCGTGCCAATCGCACACCTGCGATGGAAGGATCGGTACGCAACGAGTCGTCATCGCCCGTCGGTGACATGGATGCGGAAGACTTTGCGTCCGCTTTTGGTTCATTCGATTCGCGATCCTTGGGTTCAATTTTGCGAATGCGTCCCTTCTTCTTGGTAGCTTCCCACAGGATATCGATTTGATTGAGGACCTTGTCGGCTGACTTGCCGGAGTAAGGTAGGAAACGTGCATTGTTGCGAAGGCCTTCGAGAGTGGGGCCTGTCGATTGGACTTTGTCGAGCAACTCTCGAACCTGTTCCACTTCCTGCTTGGTACCCTTCACCATGATTCGACGTGTGATGGTATCGCCATAGAAGATTGGCCCCTTGCCAGCCACGGCATCTTTCGCATCCTTCGACGACTGTTTGCCAAAGAACTTTTCCAAGGTCAAGATCGCCGCCTGGGTATCGATGTTATCGAGTTGGATCACTTGGAAGTCGGACGTTTCGCCGGCGAGTGTATCGATGATCTCGTCGATGATTCGATGATCTGTGGGGGTCGCGCGAGCGATGATGTTGTTCGATTTAGGATCCAAGGCCAAGTTGATATTGGACTGTCCCGCGAACTGTGTTTGCAGAACGTCCATTGTTGTTTGAGGATCCGATCCTCGTACGGTGTGGCTGCGCACCATCGCTTGTTCGGCTGTTACGGACGTTGTTTGGGAATCCTCCGGCTCGACGTCGATTTGCAACACAATGTCGCGTAGCTTCTGAAGCTTGTCGGGAGATCCGGTCGCAAAGAGTTTGGCACCGAACGCGTCGGTCGAGATGCTGAGATCCTCGGAGACGTTGGTAGCGTCCTTCAGTCCCAAGAGAGGCCGAGCGATACCGAGCAGTTCCTCGGAACTCATATGCTTAAGTGTCAACACGAGTATCTTGGACATTCGGCCTGCTTCGGGCATCTCAGAGAGCTGAATCGTTTCACGAATCAATCGAAGCTTGCCACCTGTTTCGGTGATGAGCAATTGATTGGAGTTGGTGAGTGGCAGGATCGAGCCGTGTGGGCCGAGAAGCTGCTTGACTTCTTTCTCTGCTTCTTCAACGCTCAATCGTTGAAGCGTGAATACGGTTTTGCAGATTTCATACTCGCCTCGCTGATCGAGTTGTGTCGAGGGAACCAATTCGACCATCTCACGAATCAAACCGCGAGTGATTTCGGCATTCTCACCCGAGCCGAGGTCGATGCAGATGAGCGCCCGTTGGTAGCGAATCAAGCTATAGCCTTTTCCGAGCAGGACACTATTCATGATGTCCATCGCTTGAGGCACTGAGTAAGTACGATAAGGATCGCGATAGGTGAACGTGCCCGGCGGATAGAAGTCGGTCTGCAAACTGAGATCCGCTTCTCTCGAGAGCCACTTCAGCACATCACTCCATGGAACGCTGTTGAAATTCAGTGTCAAACCGCCTTGGCCCGGCGGGATCATCTTGGCGATCGTTTCGGCATCCATCGGCATGTTCGCTCGGTCCGATGGGCTCGCTGGAGCGTCAGAGCCTGCGATAGTGTTGGCTCCTGGGGTTGAAGGCTCGCTAGGGGAATTTGTCGATGATCCATCCCCTTCGGCTTTCGCTGAGGCTACCGCACCGATCATTTCGGTCCACTTGGCCGTTTGCGACGCATCGAAGATTTCTCCGAGTTGACGTCGCCATTCCGCGTCCCCTTTTTCCGGGCCTAATTCCCGAAGCATGGCACGCTTGCCTTCCACCAAAGTTTGAACCTTCGCGATTTGTTCTTCGGTCGCAGTGATCGCTTGGGCGACTTCAGGCTCCAAAACTGCGGCCAACCCGACTTGCTGGAGCCGTAACTGTTCCGCCCTCGCCCGCTGCTTTTCATTCAGCAAAACCATCGCCCCGTTTTCCAGGGATCTCAGGATTTCTTTCGCCTTCGACCGCCGCTCGCCCGGCTCCAGATTTCGGAGCTGGCTGGCGATCTCGAGAGCTTTGGACTCCTGCTGCTTGACCATGCCACGGAGCTTTTCCAACTGGTCGTCCGAAAGCCCCAGATCCGCAGCGGTCTGATTATCGGTCAGGATGGCTAAAACCCCGACGATATCCGGATTGCCGTCCGCCAGGGCCAATCCTGCACCGCCGGTGAAAGCCAGGAATGTGCCAAAACTAGCGTTTCGGAGTAGCCGCGACAGAAAACGGATGCGAATCACGGAGAAATCATTCATAGGATGGAGGCCGAAAAGCTTAGGTGGGATTGTGCGGACGAATCGAAACCTAGTCTCTGACTGTAGTTAGAGGTCAACGTTTCGCCAGTGAAACCGCTCCGGCGAGAGCCCTTTTCATTCGTCGCGGCGTGCAAGTTATTGATTTTGCAACGTGGAAAAAAG
>CAYXFO010000170.1:0-8815 GCA_964464255.1 uncultured Pirellula sp. | reverse complement strand
ATCCTTTGAAATCTGCAACCAATAGGTGGGTGGCACGTTTATTACAGCGCGTTTATTACACTGCCACCTCTTGGCCTCCATCCTGGGTGGTAAGTAAATACCTTGAGGGGGTTGAAGGCCCTAATTGCACGATACCCTAATTACACGATATAGTGTAATAAAGATTGATAGGCTTCTAGGCAGGAATAAAGTTCGGGACTTTGGAATCGAGTTATGGACGAGAAAATCGCGGGTAGCAGTCCAGCGAACGGGAAGGAACTGTGTTGCCCGACTGTGGAGTTGAAGGATCGTCCCCTTCTGTCCCCCATTCAGGCGGGCGGTCTAGCATCGGTCTTCAAGGTTCTGGCCAACGACACACGATTGCGACTGCTGCATGCTTTGATTCGAGCCGACGAAATCCGTGTCACGGATTTGGCCACTTCGATCGGTATGAAACCACAAGCGGTTTCGAACCAGCTGCAACGACTCGCCGATCTTGGAATCGTTGCGACGCGCCGCGAAGGAATCAACATCCATTACCGACTCGTCGACCTGTGCGTCAAGTCGCTTCTGGAAAAAGGCTTGTGCCTTATGGAAGAGGTCAGCCAACGAAATCGATGCGACAGCTTTCATCGAGGTGACGTATGAGCAATGAGCAACGCAAGTGGATGGCTGAATTCTTCGGCACCTTTGCTCTCGTGTTTGCAGGGACTGGAGCAATCGTAATCAACGATGTGAGTGGTGGAGCAATCACCCATGTCGGGATCGCGCTTACGTTCGGCCTGATTGTATTGGCGATGATCTACACGTTGGGGGATATCTCAGGTTGTCATTTGAATCCCGCAGTGACCCTCGGTTTCTTCATCGCGAAACGTTTCGACGGCAAATCGGTTGCACCCACCATCGCAAGCCAAATCGCGGGGGCTCTTGTAGCAAGTCTTTTGCTCAAAGGGATGTTCCCCGAACATGTTGTTCTTGGAGCAACCGAGCCGTCAGGCAGTCCCCTTCAATCCTTTATCTTAGAACTGATCCTCACCCTCATCCTCATGGTCGTGATCTTGAGCGTCTCCTCGGGGTCGAAAGAGAAAGGGATGCTCGCGGGAGTCGCGGTGGGGGCGGTGATCGCGCTGGAGGCGATGTTCGCGGGACCGATCAGTGGAGCATCCATGAATCCTGCCCGTTCGCTCGCCCCCGCGATTGTCACGCTCAGACTCGAGAACCTATGGATCTATCTCACTGCGCCGTGCCTGGGATCGATCCTCGCCGTCTGGGTCTACAGGTTGATGGCTTCATCGGATAAACATCCTATTCATCTGACAAAGGAAAGCACATCTTGAAAAAAGTATTATTCGTCTGCGTGGAGAACTCGAATCGGAGTCAAATGGCGGAGGCTTTTACGCGCATGCATGGTGCTGGCAAGGTCGAAGCGTTCAGCGCTGGCTCGCGCCCTTCGGGTCGGGTGAACCCAAAAGCGATCCAAGCCATGAGCGAACTGGGCTACGACCTATCCGTACATCAGTCCAAGGGGCTCGATGGTTTCAACGGTCAGGAAGTGGAAGTCGCCGTCACGATGGGGTGCGGGGACGAGTGCCCGTTGGTTCACGCCAAACAGCGGGTCGATTGGCAAATCCCCGATCCGAGAGATATGACGCCCGAAGAGTTTCGGGGAGTCCGCGACTTGATTGAGACCAAGGTCAAGCAATTAGTGGCAATGTTTTAACGTCTGTTCAAGGATAGCCCGAGCGAGTTCCACAAGCGTGGAGCCAATCACTTCGATGTTTGCCAGCTTCGGGTTGCGGCTTCCATGATTTTTTCCTGAGTGGCATCACGGATGTCGAATTCCGCAGTCTTACGACCTTCGCTGAGGACCATGATTCGGTCGCTGAGTGTTAGCAACTCGGGTAACTCGCTGCTGGTGACAATCACTCCCAAGCCTTCGCTGCAGAGGCTTCGAATCACGCGGTACAGTTCTGCTTTTGCTCCGACATCGACCCCTCGGGTGGGATCGTCGAGCAGCAGCACTTTGGGATGGGTTAGCAACCAGCGTCCGACGATGCATTTCTGCTGATTGCCGCCACTGAGACTGCCGATCGGGGGCGTGAGTCCAGCGGTCTTGATGCGCAGCTTGCTGACCATCGAATCGCTCAACCCACGTTCTCGAGAACTGCTTAGCAAAGGTCCCGCGGCTGCCTCGCGCAATGAGCACATCGAGATATTCTGCCCGACGTTCATGGAGTTAAAAACGCCTAAGCGTTTGCGGTCCTCGGTGACGAGTGCGAGCCCAGCTCGTTTGGCTTGCGATGGATGCCGCGGCATGATCGGTACACCATCGAGCATAATTTCTCCCGTGGGTGGTAGCGACGATGCGCCGAACAAGCATTCGAGCAGCTCGGTTCGGCCGGCTCCCATCAGCCCCGCGATCCCGAGCACTTCGCCTCGATAGAGTTCGAGAGAAACATCTTTGAGTCGATAGCCACGGGCATGACCTGGCCATTCGAGAGAAAGGTTTCGGACTTCCAAAACCTTTTCGCCTCTGGCACTGCGTGGACCGAGATCGAGCGATTCGATATCTCGACCGACCATCAACTTGGTGACCTCCGCTGCATTCGTTTCCTTCGTGTTGCGAGTTGCGATGAACTGGCCGTCGCGAAGAACAGTAATCCGATCGGAGAGGTGAAAGACCTCATCCATCTTGTGCGAGATGTAAAGAATGGTGGTGCCTTTGCTTCTCAATTTCGCGATCACGCGATAGAGCCGTTCTACTTCGGCTTCGGTCAATGCGCTGGTCGGCTCATCCATAACCAGGATGCGGCTGTTGAGGCTGAGGGCTTTGGCAATCTCGATCAATTGCTGATCCCCCACTCTCAATGAACCTGCGAGTCGAGATGGCGGGATATCGCAATCGAGCGACTTGAGGAGTTCCTTCGCGGCCAGCTCCATCGCTCGATCGTCGCAGAAAACACCGCCCCATCGCAATTCGCGACCGAGGAAGATATTGGCCGCGATGGAGAGTTGCTCTACGAGATTGAGCTCTTGGTGAATGATGCTGATGCCAACCGATTCCGCGTCGCGAGTCCCGCTGAACCGTGCGGCTTGCCCGTCGATTCTCAGTTCCCCTTCGTAGTCGGTAATCACCCCTGAGAGGATTTTCATCAGCGTGCTTTTGCCAGCACCGTTTTCCCCGCAGATAGCGTGCAGTTCTCCCGGCAGCACATCGAACGAAACCTCATGCAGCGCACGCGTCCCGCCGAAACGCTTACTGATTTTCTCGATCGAAATGATTGGCGGTGTCATACACGGTTGCTCGAGTTGGTGCGGGACTCCAAAACAGCGCGCACAGCAAGCGCCCCGACAACGACCAAACCGACCAGAATCGCTTGGTAGGGAGCGTACCACTCCCGCTTTCCAAAGAACAACAAATAGGCCAGACCCGAGAGCAAACCGAGGGTCGGAATGACGCTCCACCCGATTTCATCCGAGAAATATCGCTTCCCGATCAATCTGCCTCCGCTGCGTTGACTGAATGTCACCGCAACGACGACTACGATGCCGACGATCATTCCTTCAAAGACGTCCGCACCCGCACCAACGATCTTTTGGACAGCATCGATAATCGTGCGCAGAAACAAACACCCGAGGATCGTACCCGGGATGGTGCCGATGCCCCCTTGGAGCGAGCAACCGCCGATCACCGATGCAGCGATCGCGTTGAGTTCATACCCTCGCGCCATGATATCTGGTTTCGCGGAACCCTGGTCAGCGAAGAAAATGATCCCAACGATCGATGCGGAAACCGCTCCGATCACATAGGCAAGCCACTTCAATCGATCGGTTCGGATACCGCTCAATTTGGAGGCTTGTTCGTTTCCCCCCATGGCCTGCAAGTGCCGACCGGTTACCGTACGGCTCATCAAGAACCAAAGAGCCAACGCAAAGACGATGAACACGATGGTGATCGTGGTCACATCCTTCAACGCATTGCGGAGGTTATCATCCGGAAAGTCGATTTGCGATTTGCCACTGGCGACAGTGGGTGTCAGGCCACGACTGAAGCTGCGCAGCCCGACCAAAGTCGCGAGGGTCGCAACGAACGGCGGCAAACCGACGCTGGTGATCAACCAAGCATGGAGAGTGCCTACCATAGCGCCTGCCATGAGAGTGCCAGCGATACTCAGGATCACCGCAGTCGTGGAAACATGCCCGGCCTTGAACCCCTCGGGATCCAGGACGATCATCAGCGACCCAAAGACCGTCGCGCTCATGGCGATCACCGAGCCGCTCGAGAGGTCAATTCCTCCCGAGATGATGATGATCGCGCTCCCAAGAGCAAAAAATCCGAGCAGTACCGTTTGACGAAGGACGATTTGCGCTGAGTCCGCCGATGCATTCCAATAGGTATGGTTGGAGTCGAGCAGCATCGTGGCGATCACCACCAGCAACCACGACAGGATCAGCTTGAACTCAACGCTCGACCACAGGCGCCCGAGCAGGCCCGGCGAATCGTTGTTCATGAACTCGTCAGATCGTATTGCTTGAGCCAGGTTTGGAAGGCGGGCAAATCGAGGAATTCGACACTCTTTCCGAAGGATTCAAACATCTCAGCCTTGAGCGGAGACCCTGGGGGGGCAACGACTTTCAGCCCGGTGTCGAGAATATCGCCGCCAGGCTGTCCCATATTGGGGAACATGCTCTTGAGCGTATCCTGGTCCCCCTTGGCTTTGGCGAAAGCGTAGCGCACAGACTCGTATCCCATCGCGAATGGATTCTGGACGACCATCGCGTCGATCATCCCTTCCTGCATCTGCTGGATCGCGATCGCCTCGGCATCAAAAGTAACGATCGTGAATTTGTCGCGAGCGTTTTTCTCCTTGACGACATCGACAATCGCTGGCGCATTGTAGGACCAAATGCCTACCAACAAAGAGAGGTCTGGATACTTGGTGATGACATCTCGCACGTTATCTCGTGCACGATTGCGATCCGCGTCGTCGAGCTTGCGATCCTTCTGCGTGAATTTATCTCCCACAGCCGATGTGAAGCCATCCATTCGCTCAATCGCGTTCTGTTGGCTATCGACACCAACGAATTGAACATAAGGGGCTCCGTCTGGTTTGAGCAACTTGGCAGCAGTACCGAGAACCTTGCCGCCAGCGATGTTATTCGTACCTACATAGAACTCGCGATACTGCTGGTACTTGGCATCGAGGTCGCTATCGAAGCAACCGATGGTGATTCCCTTGGCCTTCAGCTTCTTCAATTCATCCGCGATCGCTGGATTGGTTGCGGAGATCGGAGAGATAATGACAGCAGCAATATCGCTCTGGGTACCATACTGCCGGAGCTTTTCGATCTGGCCCGTCTCTGTACCGTCGTTGGAGTCCATACTGGCGGTGAAGCCGACATCGGTGAGCTTGAGATCGTCTTGTGCCTTTTTGATCCCGGCTCGCGCGGCATCCCAGAAGGGCGAATCGGTATTGTTCAGCAAGATGATGCGTTTGGAACCACCTTTGCTAGCGGATGCGTCCCCCGTCGCCGTAGCACCTGCATTCGCGGACCCTGTCTTCGATGTCCCGGACTTGGAATCGCTACTACCAGTGCAACCGGCGAGTATCAGGAGCATCGCAGGGAGGAGCGGGATGCATCGACAACTAAGAAAGGAAGGGATTTGACAAAGAAAGAGAGGCTTCATTGGAATATTCCTGGGAGATCGAGATCTATTTTTCTCAGGCACATAGTTCAGGCACATAGTGTAGCCAGAATAACGGGCGGTTGCCATCCATCGCCCCGCTTATGCTCAATGGAGCAAAAACGAAAACAAACAAGCAAAGGCTCATTGCTGGCAACATACGGTCTCTCGTTCCTATTCGTACTTATTTGTACGGAAATCAATCACAGTGGCTGGAACTTGGCAGTGAAGTGTCGAAGGAAGGGAGGATCGTATACCAGTTTCAGCCCTTGGAGCTTCGCTTTGTTTGCGACGACCTCTTCCATTCCTTCCAGAATGTAATCGAAATGGCTTTGCGTGTAGACTCGCCGGGGAAAGGCCAAGCGGACCAACTCCATTGCAGACGGGCGGAATTCCCCATTGCTGGTGAACGAGCCGAACATGACCGATCCAATCTCGCATGCACGGATCCCCTCGGCCAGATACAACTCGCACACGAGCGATTGCCCAGGGAACTGATGCGGTGCAATGTGGTGTAGAAACTCCTTGGCATCGATATAGACCGCGTGTCCCCCAGGAGGTTGGACGGTCGGGATGCCGAGCCGATTAAAACCTTCGGCCATGTAGCGAGTTACCGCCAATCGATACTCAAGGTAACGCTCGTCAAGCACTTCCTCCAAACCCACCGCCATTGCTTCCAAGTCGCGTGCAGCCAGTCCGCCATAGGTCGGGAACCCTTCTGTCAAAATCAAAAGGGCTCGCAGTTTCTCGATCCACTCGGCACTCCGTAGAGCGATGAAGCCTCCGATATTGACCAAGGCATCCTTCTTGGCGCTCATGTAGCAACCATCCGCCAACGAGAAGATCTCTTGAGCGATATCGCGAACGCTTCGATCGCTCTGGCCCGGTTCCCGTAGCTTGATGAAATACGCGTTTTCCGCAAACCGGCAACCATCGATGATAAAGGTGACTCCATGCTGCTTGTAGATCTCAGCCACTGCCCGGATGTTTTCGAGCGATACAGGTTGGCCGCCACCAGTATTGTTCGTGATGGTGATCATCCCGAAGGGAATCGATTGATTGTTCTCGGTGAGAAATACATCCAATTTCGGAAGATCGATGTTTCCCTTGAAGGGATGCCTAGAACGAGGATCTCGTCCTTCTGGGATCACGAGATCGACCGCCTGCGCCCCGACAAACTCAATGTTCGCTCGGGTGGTATCGAAGTGATTGTTGGAAGGGATTTTCATCCCTGGCTGAACGAGAGCTTGGCACAGCAGTCTTTCGGCAGCGCGGCCCTGGTGGGTGGGAATCACATGCTCGCATCCAGTCAGTTGCCGAACCACGGCTTCGAGTCGCGCAAAGCTTCGCGAGCCAGCATAAGATTCGTCTGCGACCAGCATGGCAGCCCATTGGGCAGCGCTCATAGCTGTCGTCCCCGAGTCGGTCAGGAAGTCGAACGTCACTACCTCGGAAGGAAGCGAAAAAAGGTTGTACCCAGCTCGTTTCAAATGCAGTTCGCGATCAGCCCGAGACAGCATTGCGAGCGGTTCCACGGTCTTGATCTTGAACGGTTCGATAATGGTTCGATGCTGATTCATCGTCTTGAATTTTCCCCTAAACGCAGTCTCACGAGCAGATCATTCAGCGCCTCGCGTCCCGTGGGTAACTCGGGCAGCTTGGATGCCGCATGTCGCGATTCCAATTCCAAGGTCAGGCGCTCGTATTCCTTGCGATAGAACGATAGGTCCGCGGCGTCGAGAACTCCTTTTTCCGCGCCGGTCATCTTTTTCTCGATCAGTTCATCGATGTAGCTAAGGCGTGCTGTTTCATTGAGGACCTTCAGGTTCGCCTCAACTGCACCTGTGTTCATCAGTTGAATGCCCGTCAATAATACCCGAAAGGTATACAGCAATGGTTTGACTCGCGGCGGCGATTCCTTCTCGAACAGCTTCCACTGGGTGGCAGCAAAACCCAAATAGTGGTGGGCATGGTGGCGAGTGATGCAATCCCGCGCAATTGCTTTCAGTTCCTCATGCTCCGGGGTTGTATATACGACAAGCGGTGAGAGAAGTTGCTCGAGCACATAGCCGTTTCTCTTGAGCATCAGATGAAAAAATTTCGTCGCATCATGGGTGACCAGATCGATTTCCAGGCCGTCATAGATCCCCTCTTTCTCAACGGTATCGTTACCCTCATCGAGACCGACAACCGTTTCGAGCGGCAGCAAATGAACGCCGCGCAGGTCGAAGTCGGAATCCGGCGAAGGGAAACCGTACAGGTGAGCGCCGCTGATGGTCGCGAAAACCAGAGGGAACGGATGCCTCTGCACATGGGTCATCATTTTTTCGTAATCGATCACGGTAATTCATCCTGCAGAGCGCGTCGCCGGGCTTCGATCAAAAATGCGTTGGCTCGTTCGTAGTCCGGACGATCCGGCAGCGAGGTACCCTGGAATGCTTGTTCGAATTCGACCTGCAAGTCCTTGCGGTAGGCATCCGCCTGAGCAAAAGTCCACTCCCCTTGCTTGATGGCGAGCAGTTGATCGCGCTGATCACGGACCCTGACGACCAATTCACCTTCCCGCAAAACATCAATTCCGGAAATCAACAAACGGATCAAGTGCATTACATGTTTCCATTTAACTCGACCCTGATTTCGGATATCGGTTTGCATTTTCTTGAACTGCGACGCCACATAGCCCGAGTAGGTTTGGAACACGAGTTTGGAGAGAAATACTTTGCGTATAGAAAGCAACTCCTCAGCTAGTGGCGTCGCAAATTCCACGATTGGTGAGTAGAGGCATTCGAGGACGTTCGGGTTCGCTTTGAGCGCTAGAACGATGAACTTCTGCAGTTCCCAGTACGCTTCCTGAGTCTCGTCGTTTTCGAGTTGTTCCGGTACTCCGAAGAGTGACCAATGCATCTGGGCTTGTGGCAGATAGAATCCACGGCGATCCGTATCGGACTGTTCATCGTCCAAGCCGTAAGCTCGCGAACCGATGACACAGCGATAGATTACGCGATCGAAGAGGCCCGATGTGGTGTGTGCCGTTGCATTCGCCCGAATCTGACCACGTTGAAACTCCGCTAGGCGAACCAATTGATCGTGATGGATTTGAGCCTCAAAACCATCGCTGAATTTGACCCGGTACGGATGCGTGCGATCGAG
>CAYXFO010000169.1:0-8871 GCA_964464255.1 uncultured Pirellula sp. | reverse complement strand
GGAGGCCCATCATGGTGGCCACCACCACAGCCCGCCAACAGCACTGCGATGGCAGCAAGCCAGAGTCTACGAGCAAGCATCGAGCCAGATCGAAGCATCGCTGCCAACATCCTGCAGGAATGGAGGGAGGGGGAAAACCGGCGGGACCGTAGCCGCGGCGAGCGACTCGACGGACCCTTCTAGTGTATCCTCAACCCTGATTGACGTGCAAATCGTCGGTTGATTTGATACCGGGTTGGTTCCGCCCAAGGTTGAAAATTTCATTTACGGCCACAACCAGATCCGGGATCAAGATGACTGATCGACGATCCAGCATACCGCGATACTGGCACGCTGATAATCGCGACGCTTATCTTCGTAGTCGCGACGTCGCGCGTCGACCCCTTCGCTGACAAGCAGCGATGCCAACAGCACACGATGGAAATCAGTGGACACGCTGGCCGGGTTGCGCTCCGGAGTCGATGCCGAGCAAGAACACTTCGGTCCCGCCAGGGCCTGCCGCAGTGACCATCCCTTCGCTGAGACCAAACTTCATCTGTCGCGGTTGGAGGTTCGCGACGATGACTACCAGTCGGCCTTCGAGTTGCTGAAGCGTGTACGCAGCCTTGATCCCGGCGAAAACTGTGCGAGTCACCTCTCCGCCCAAACTGACGGTCAGTTTCACCAGCTTCTTCGCCTCCGGAACCTCTTCGGCCTTGATAACCCTCGCAACTCGCAAGTCGACTTTGGCAAAATCTTCGATCGTGCACGTCGGAGCTAAAGGCTCCAACTGCAACTGCTCGGCCGAAGCTTCTGTTGTAGGTGTTGTTTCCGCTGCAGTGGGTGCAGGCGGGGTTGTAGCCTGTGCACCCTCTGGAGTTGCGGGGCTCGGTTGGTCTTTGCTTTCTTCGATCATTTGTTGAACCTTTGCGATATCGACGCGTTGCATGAGATGTTCGAACTTGGAAACTGAGGTGCCTTGAAGTGGCCGCTGACTGTCGGACCATGCCGTGATCTCCGACTGAAGCAATCGTCCGCATCCGTTCGCCAACCTCGGCAAGACAGGTGCCAGGTAGACGCACAACTGACGAAAGAGATTAAGGACGACGGTACAGACTTCTTGCAGCCGAACCTGCTGACCCGGATCTTTTTTCAAGGTCCAGGGTGCAGTGTTTTCAACATAGGCGTTGGCTGAATCCGCAAGCTCCATGATGAGTCTCATGGCCCGCGAGTAATCGAGTTGATCGTAGGCCTCGGCGATCTTGTCCCCCGCAGCCGCTGCAGCAGCGAAGAGGCCGCCGTCATGCGGATACTCGGCGGCCAACCCGACCGCCTCCACGAATCGCGCGGTACGGCTCGCTAGATTCACGACCTTACCGACCAAGTCGGAGTCGATCTTGTTCGCGAACTCGGTCAAATTCAAATCGATGTCGTCGAGCCGCGGTCCAAGCTTGCTCGCGTAGTAATACCGCAGATAAGCAGGATCGAGATACTGCAAGTACGTGGCCGCACTGACTTGCGTTCCTTTGCTCTTGGACATCTTCTCGCGATCAACGGTCAAGAAGCCATGTATGTGTACAAAGGTCGGAAGCGAGAAGCCCGAGGCGTGCAACACGCCCGGCCAGAATAAAGTGTGGAAATAGGTAATGTCTTTGCCGATGAAGTGATGGATCTCGGTATCGCTGTTGCGCCACCAATCGTCGAGTGACTCGCCCCGAAGCTTGCACCACTGATGAGTCGACGCGATGTAGCCAATCGGTGCATCGAACCATACGTACCAGTAGTTGCCTGGACTGTCGGGGATGGGGAACCCGAAGTAGGGGGCAGGCCGAGATACATCCCAATCGCGCAGCGGCTTGCCGAGGAAGTGTCCTTTCAAGTAGTTGGCAACTTCGTCTTGGAGATGGTTCCCCGACTGAGTCCATGACTCCAGAAATGGATGCAGAGCTTCCAGTTGAACGAACAGATGCTGCGCGGATCGCTTCTCAGGAGTCGCGCCACTGAGCGTGCTGACCGGATCGATCAGGTCGCTCGGTGAATAGGTCGCGCCGCACTTGCTGCAGTTGTCTCCATACTCGCCCGGCGATTTGCAAATCGGGCATGTGCCCTTCACGAATCGATCGGCCAAGAACGTTCCAGCAACGGGATCGAACAGTTGCTCGACGGCGGCTTCGCGAATAAGCCCTTTGTCTCGCAGTTTGCTCCAGACTTCCTTGCAAAGCTCGAAGTTTTCCGGTGCGTTGGTGCTACCGTAATGATCGAACGCGATATCGAAACCGGCGAAGTCTCTCTCGTGCGCAGCCTGCATATCGGCGATCAACTCCGCTTCCGATCGTCCTTCTTGGCGGGCGCGGATCATGATCGCTGTGCCGTGAGTGTCGTCGGCGCAGATAAAAACACAGCGTCGTCCCCGCAGCTTTTGAAACCGCACGAAGATATCGGTTTGGATGTACTCCACCAAATGGCCCAAATGAATATGGCCATTGGCGTACGGCAGAGCAGCCGTGACGAGCATGCGTTTTGACGTCATGAAGTTCCTGGTCGTTTGTGTCTGAGATCACCGATGCCTAAGTTTACGGTTGATCGCAACTTTCGGTAGTCCCGTCCGGGGCCAAGGCTTTTGGTGAGAACGCTTTACCAATCGCAGGGAATCGACGTGTAGGCGATCGCGCCATCACGCCACGACTGAAAGACATATTCCGCCCGAGGAAGTTCGCTTTCGACCCTCGCAAGCCATGAAGGAAGCGTTCCCCGGTTCAGATGAACCGCGCAGGCAGTGGCTAGGGCATCGGCATCCGATGCACTGGCCGTGATGACGGTGGCCATGCTGGATTGCTCCAGACCTCGCCTCTGCAAGGGATCCACAATGTGGCTCGTGCGCCGGTCGTTGCTCTCAGACGTTCCACTGCTTGGAGAAGCATGATCACGGTATCGCTGAAATTGATCGCCACTGGTCGCAATCCCGCAACGGGACAACCGCAAACGTTTGAGCTCGCGCTGGGGATCCGTTAAGTCACCTATCGAGACGGGCCAGCCCACCCGAGAGTCAGTTGGATCATCGGACGGTATACCTTCGCCGATCAGCATATTTCCGGAAGCATTGATCAAGAATGGATCGATCCCGATCGCCCGCAGTTGTTCTCCGATTCGGTCGACGACAAAACCTTTTCCGATCGCGCCAAAGTCCAATATCACACCGGGGCGTTGCAGTCGAACTCGCCGGTCGTTTCGATCCAACTCGACATACTCCCAGCCGCAACGAGCTCGCGCTTCTTGCCAATCGCTCTCGGGAAACTCCTTGCGAGACCGGCGCATGCGTGTCAGGGCTCCGAGCGCAGCGTCAAATGCACCCTCGCTCAAGCGATGCCAACGATCGCACTCGAGCAACATCCTCCATAACGATTCCGAAACAGACACCCATGAGCCCGTCGATGCATCGCGACAAAACTGCATGCACTCGCTGTCTTGTTGATAGTCGCTCAAAACATCGACCCACGCATCCGCGCACGATTGAGCAATCTTGGCAACGTTTTGTTCGCTTCCCTGGTTACCCCCGATCCAGCGGATTTCGATCAACGAACCCATCGACGGAATGGAGATCCGGTAGCCGGAGTCCTCTTCCGATTTGGCATACGAAAATCGTTCAGGCGACCCTATTCCCGAAAACGCTCCCGCGCATCCAAGCGATGCGATTCCTCGGAGCGTTATCCCACGAAGCGCTTGTCGGCGCGAAATCAATGTGGATGCTTCTTGTGTATTCGCCATGCGAAAGGATAAACGATTGCGAGAAGTTGCTGTTTTTCCGTGTCCGAACCAACAAACCCCGTTCCCAATCCAACGAACGTAGAATTCTTCGGAAAACTCGATTATCTTGGAAAGCGGCGTTGGAAGATAGTCCTCAAACCACCCGTATCATCGGCCCGTATGCCTCCAACTAGCTCCGAGTCGGTTGAACGATCCTCCGGAAGGGTCCATTGGCGTTGCTGCGTCTTGATGCTTGCGATACTCGTTTTGCTCACGCCGACGTTGTGTTGCGCGATCGGGAGTGCTCAGGAACCAAACCCGGGCGAACCGCCACCTGCAGCAACCGCAAATGGCTTGCCAACGAATCCTGGCCAAGTTCCGAATCCTTCCCCGGGCGACGGAACGCCGCCGGATCCTAACTCCGATCCCAATGCGATGAAGAAAGCGGAGGGATCCGAAAAGGTTCCTGAGATTCCCACGGTGAAGCGGTCGACCACTCCCGATGAGCCTCCGGATAAGCGAGAGTTCGATGTTCGCCCCGACGAAGACGGGATGGTTCAATTCCAGTTCCGCAATCAAGCGTGGCCCGACATTCTGAAATGGCTTGCCGAAGTGTCCAACATGACGTTGGACTGGCAGGAGTTGCCAGCGGATTTTTTGAATATCTCAACCCGTCGCAAACATACTCTCGAAGAGACCCGCGATCTGATCAATCGCCACTTGCTCGCTCGAGGCTTTACGATGCTTGAGTTCGAGAGCACGATCCTGGTCACTAAGACGAAAGGAATCAATGTATCCCTTGTACCCAAGGTCGACACGACACGACTCACCGGACTTCCTCCCAATCGATTCGTTCGCATCTCTATTCCGCTACGGTCGCTCATCGCATCCGAGGTGCTCGATGAGTTGAAAGTCCTGATCAGCAGCAACGGTTCGTTAAGCGCCTTGTCGTCCACGAATCGTTTAGAAGCCATGGACTCCTCAAGCAATTTGATGGAATTGCTCTATGTGCTGCAGGATGAACAGTCTGCCGAGGCACTTGATAATCTCGCTCGCGAGTTTGAATTGCAGTATGTGCGTGCATCGGATGCTCGCGATCAACTGATGAGTTTTCTTAAACTGGAAAGCAAGCCATCAATGCCGTTACCCTCATCGGAGGATATGGATCCGATGCAGCAGCAGATGCTGATCCAGCAGCAACAGCAACAACAGATGATGATGCAGCAACAGCAAGCCCAGCAGTCAGAGCAACAAATCGGCAAACCCAAGAAAGAGAAGCAACCCGTCCTCTTGGTAGCCAACGTTCGACGCAACAGCCTGATCGTCCACGCGCCCGCAGACCAGATGGCAATCATCGCGACATTCGTCAAACGAATCGATGTCCCAGGCGCCTCGGATAATCTGAATGTTCTCAATACGCGGATGAAGGTCTATCGCCTCGCCGCATTGGATCCGAAAAAACTGGTAGCGTCGCTGCTGGCACTCGATGCCCTGGAACCCACCACGAAACTCGAAATTGACGAGAAGAACAAAGCGATCATCGCGTATGCATCGCTTTCGGACCAATTGGTCATTCAGCAGACGATTCAACGCTTGGATGGATCGGCTCGCGAGTTCGATGTCATTCAACTTCGTCGCCTTCGAGCCGAAGATGTCGCAGGCACCGTCCGAACGCTTTTGGGTATCGATAAAGACAAGAAGGAATCCCCTCAGCGGCGCAATTATTTCTTCTACGACCCCTTCCAAATGAACAACAAGAAGGAAACTCAAGAAGATCAACTGCGCGTCGGCGCCAATGTTCAGAACAATCAACTGTTGATTTGGGCCAACGAAATGGAGCGAGAGGAAATTCACAAGCTATTGGCCAAGCTTGGGGAAACTCCGACTCGTCCTCAAGACCGCAGTCGCACCCGGGTGATCGACGCGAACCGGTCTCGAGATACCCTGGAGTATTTGAAGAAACTTGAGGGTATTTGGCAACGTGAGTCGAGCAACCCACTGATTCTGCCCGATGAGTCCTCGTTCGACCCGGCCGATAGCGTGAGTCCTCTCAGGGATCAGGATGACGAGGACGCGCCCAAACCGCTTCCGCCAGGGGCGGCGTTGCCTAATGATATTTCCTGGAAGATGCAGCACGAAACATCGAACGATTCGAGGACTTTCGTTCGCGCGATTTATACCCAAGACAGTATTGATGGAAATACGAAAAGTGTCGACAAACCGATTCGCATTCGAATGGATGCCGATGGAAACATCGTCTTGGAGAGCGAAGATCTCGAGGCTCTCGATCGGCTCGAACAAATGATGCTCGACCGGGCCCCTCCATCGCGCAAGCATGTGGTGTTCTCGATCCGACACGCGCGACCCAGTTGGATCAAACTGAATCTGGAAGACTACTTCAAGGAAGATAAAAAAGAAAAGCAAAACGATGGGCGGGATATGTTTTTCAGCTATATCTTCGACTTGGAACCGCCAGAGAAAGAGGACGACAGCCCGCAATTGGGCCGGCGCCGGAAACTCCGGTTCATCTCTGACAACGACACCAAATCACTTGTGGTCATCGGTGCTGACTCGGGTCAACGGGAAACGATTACTCGGTTGATCAAACTGTGGGATGTCCCTCCCGCTGAAGATAAACGCTCGCTGCGATACACCAACATCGTCAAGGTAGAACACTCCAAGGCAGACTCTATTGTAGAAGCCATCAAGGATGCGTTTCGGGACCTGCTCAGTTCCAACGACAAGGCGCTCGAGAGACCCAGTCCCGATGCCAACAAGGAAAAGAAGCGCGAGGATTCCGATGGAGACGTAGCTGCAGGTGGCGGAATGAGTTTCACATTCTCCGGTCGGCTTTCGCTGGGAGTCGATCGCGTGACCAATTCCATCATTGTTTCAGCCAAGGGAGAGGATCTGTTGGATCTGGTCACCAAGCTGATTGCGGATCTCGATGAAGCTGCCATGCCGAACGGGATGGTGCAAAGTATTCAGCTCAACGGAGCCAATCCCAAAGCGATCGAAAAGGCACTCAAGAACATTATTCGGAACGAGCAGAAGCAGTCGAAAGATAATCGTCTGCAAGGGCAGGATCCCAACAACCCGAATCAGAACTATCCGAACGCTACGATCTCACCTTATAGCGGTCGCATTATGCAGAATGACCCGGAAGGCGAAAGCGACCGATAACGAATCGCTTTAGTGGCGGTTCACTCGCGATGCTTGTCTTGAATAGGGAGTCGCACTTCGGCGCATTCCCAACTGGTCCCCGCTTTTGGAACCACTGATGAACACTGATGAACACTGATAGAGTTGAGAGTTGAGAGTTGAGAGTTGAGAGTTGGCAGATAGTAGACACCGTTGTCCTCAACTGTGTCCCGGCTGTTTGGTTTCCCCATCAACCAACAACCTCCAACCCTCAACTCCCTTCTTTTTGCTTCCCATTTTTCTGCCCTCACATTTTTTTGCCAGCTCTGTCCGCGACTTTGCGTCTTCGCGTGGCTCTAGATGAGAATAGCGTTTCCGCCGGAGCCTCCCTCCTCCCACTGGCGACGCACTTCACGCAAGCCATAAGCGCACAGATCGAATTGTTCGCTGAGGCGGTGGAGCAGTTGCGAGGGGACTTCGTCATTCTCCTCGTCTTCGATCTCGCTGGCGATTTCGTAGGCGAGTTTCCCCTGCTGGCAGTAGCTGACAAACTGATCGCTCTTGGTTGAACCTTGCAGGCTTCGCAGGGACTCCGGATACAGTCCGGTCCAGAAGAGAGTAAAGTCGCCGATATGTCGATGCACTTCGCGTCGAGCCAAGCCGATTCGCTGCTGGGCTTCGGTCATCATCGTGACCACCTCGGTTGCGGGGCGGCCGTTGAGTTTGCGAATCCGCAACATGGCATCGGTTTTAGTGAATCGAACCAGAAGTTGGCTGATGTATTGAACCAGTTGCGTATCGGCGACCCCGAGTTGCGTGAAGAACGTGTACTCGGACAATCCCGAAAAGTACTTTTCAAGGACCCCGGACGGTCCCGAAGAATGGCTAAATGTCATCGATTCAGCTCCTCGTTCCAGGCAATCGTAAATCCAGAAACTCCTGACGTTTGGCGAGCTGAGAAGTTCCGCTCACCTCTTTTTAAAATATTTGTCACGGTTGTGCGGAGTCAAGATTAACTTTGTTGCTTTTTCGATTTTTGTATCAATTGATCTAATCTCGCTCCCCTCCGACCGCCGTAAGGGGGACATGGGTTCTCTCTTTTGAAGTGTCGCTTTCCGAGGTAATCACAACCTGAAACGTAAGTGAGGGATGGACTTACGTCGCTCGCGACGCGTTCCCGCGCGTGTCCCTCGCTCACGCGTCGGGTTGTAAAAGCGTCTGGAAAGCGTCTGGGGACACACACCGGCGTTGCGGGGACGGCGTTGCGGGGACACACACAGTACAGGTCGGTTCTCAGGTTGATGGCGGGAAAGTGTGTGTCCCCAGGGCTTTGAGACAGCGGAGGGGCTCATGGTTTTCGGACAGGCGCTTGGCAATATCGACAGGTTGCTAGAATCCTTTTGACAGGATCCCCATACGGTGCGTAAACTGAATCCACACACAACGCTTCAGGCTTTCATTTTCGCGACATTTCCTTCTGCCAATTCGTCGTCATGCAATTCCTAGAGCCAACGTTGTTTATCCCCCCCAATACCCAGGCCGACATCACGGACGAGGAATTGGTTGCACGCTACCAAGCCCATCGAGACGCGGCTGATTTCGAGAAGTTGGTCCGGCGCTACGAACGGGAACTGTACACGTTTCTCCGTCGTTTCTTGGGAAATTCCCAGCACGCGGAGGATGCATTCCAGGGGACATTTCTAAGTGTGCATCTGCGAATTGAACAATTCGAACCGGGAAAGCGATTTCGCCCGTGGCTTTATGCGATCGCCAGCAACAAGGCGATTGACTTCATGCGCCGCAACAAACGGCATCAGCTTGCCAGTCTTGATAGCGGCTCTAAGGCCGGGGAATCCGAAGAGTCCATGGCCCAACGGCTTTCGAGTGCCGAGGTTGGCCCGGAGCAACGGGCGATAGTCAACGAGACCGCTTCTCGGATGCGACAGGCAGTTCAACAACTCAGCGAACCGACCCAGCAGTTGATCCAACTCGCCTTCTACCAAGGGC
>CAYXFO010000168.1:0-8881 GCA_964464255.1 uncultured Pirellula sp. | reverse complement strand
GAGAAAGTCGAAAGACAGATCTGTCTCAAGCCTTCCTGTTTCGCTCTCCATTTTTTGCCAGACTGTATCCTGCTTGGACAGGCATTGCTTCCCGTCGCTGGTTTGCTAGCGATTGCATGACGATGAAACCAATGACGATGAAACCAATGACGACGGCGGAGCGTCGTACTACGATGGGAACCCTCGTCGTTCACTTCCTATCGGTCTACCAACCGGTCGGCATGACGCCATGGAGCGGTGGTCCGCGTCTCGTTACTTACGCGAGCGTGTCGGTGACGACTCGGCCATGGACGTCGGTCAGCCGATACTGGCGGCCTTGGTAGCGGAACGTCAACCGCTCGTGATCGATGCCACACAAATGAAGAATCGTGGCTTGCATATCGTGCACATGCACCGGTGACTCGGTGATGTTCCATGCAAAATCGTCGGTCGCGCCGACAACATGTCCTCCCTTGACGCCCCCTCCGGCCATCCACCAACTGAAAGCTCGGCCAAAGTGGTCGCGCCCGGTTGGCTTGTTCGGATCCCCCTGACCAAACGGTGTGCGACCGAACTCGGCGGCCCATATAACGAGCGTATCTTCCAACATGCCTCGCTCTTCGAGGTCGCGTACCAAGGCGGCCGATGGTCCTTCGGTATCCTTGCACTGTTCTTCGAGCTGCGTGTACAAGTTCCCATGCTGGTCCCAACCCGCGTGCATCAATTGCACAAAACGGACGCCGCGTTCCAATAACCTGCGGGCTATCAAACAGTTGTTGGCGTAAGACCCTTTCGTCAATGCATCAGGACCGTAACGTTCGATGGTTGTCGCTGACTCGGTCGAGAAATCGAGCAGTTCCGGGACACTGTCTTGCATGCGGTACGCCATCTCATACTGTGCGATGCGCGTTTCGATCTCAGGGTCGCCATATTCGGACAGATGCATTGCATTGATCTGCGAGATATCGTCCAGGATCGCACGTTTGGCATCGCGACTGATCCCTGAAGGGTTCGCCAGATACGGCACGGGATCCCCGGTGTTTCGGAATCGAACTCCTTGAAAACGAGACGGCAGAAATCCGCTCCCCCAGTAGTAATCGAAGAACAATTGCCCGCATGTCTTGCCCCGATCGCTCGAAGTCATAACCACAAACGTGGGCAAGTTATCGGTCTCAGAACCTAAGCCGTAGGACAACCATGCCCCGAGGCTGGGACGGCCCGGAACTTGGGCACCCGTCATGAAGAACGTGACACCCGGCGCGTGATTGACGGCTTCGGTGTACATCGAGCGCACGAGCGTGATCTTGTCGGCGAGGGAACCGATGTTGGGAAGCATACTGCTGAGTCGCATGCCGCATTGACCATAGCTCTGAAACGGCTTGATAGCGGGCAGACAAGGCCACTTGGCGTAGCCGCTCGACATGGTCGAGAGCCGAGTCGCACCTCGGATCGAGTCGGGAATATCCTTCATCGCATGCTCGACCATCTTCGGCTTATCGTCGAACAAGTCGACGTGCGAAGGACCGCCTCCCTGCCAAAACATGACGACCCGTTTTGCCTTAGGTGCGTGATGCGGCAGACCGGGTAATCCCTTCTCACCTGAGCCAAAGGGACCTGCTAGTGCGGGTTGACTGTCCCGTCCCATCAAAGCGGCCAAGGCGGCCATCCCCAAACCGCTCGAGGCTCGTCCGAACAGTGTGCGGCGAGCGACGCGAGCTTGGTTCTGCTGAAGCAATTCGTCGAACATACGGCTGTTACTTTCGGTGCGGTTGCTCTCGGGGAGACTATTCCCGAGGTGACTATTCTCGGGTTAATGCTTCATCGATATTGAACATGGTCAAGCAGACATTGGTCATCGCAGCATGAGCCACTACATCCAACTGGGGATTGCGAGTCTTGGTACCGACTCCCAATAATCGTGTCGCCGCATCGCGATCCCCTTCATAGATCGCGCGATGTTTTTGATAGGCGCGGACCAGCAAGTTCAATTCCTCATTCGATGCCGGTCTCGCCATGATGCGCGAGAAAGCGGTCCGCAATTGAAGCTCGATATCTTGCGAGTCTTGCAGACAGCGCTGCGCCAACTCTCTCGCTGCTTCAACCCAAGTAGGATCGTTCAACGTGGTCAACGCATGCAGTGGCGTACTGGTCTGCGATTGCCGAACGCGGCATGCCTGACGGTTCGAGGTGTCGAACATGTTCGCGGGCCCGACCGTCCTGCGCCAGAACGTATACAAACTTCGTCGATAAAGATCCGCTCCCTGCGACTTGGGATAGGTGAAATCCCGTTCCTTGGTAATGGCCAGCGATTCCCAGATATCCTCGGGTTGATACGGATAAACAGGTGCGCCGCCGATGCGGCGATCGATCAACTCTGCGGACGACAGTGCCCAATCGCGCAACAAGAGAGCGGACATGCGAAAGCGTCCTGAGCGTGCGAACAAGCGGTTCTCCGGATCCTTGCCCCGCACCTCGTCGGTGAACTTGCTCGACTGAGTGTAGGTCGCACTGGTGATCAAGTCGCGATGCATCCGTTTCGTATCCCATCCCGATTCGCGATAGCGAACCGCGAGGTAGTCGAGCAACGATCCGTGGACAGGATACTCCGATTGGACCCCGAAGTCCTCGGCGGTTTTCACAATCCCCATCCCGAAGAAGTGCTGCCACATGCGATTGACTTGGACTCGGGCGGTCAGTGGATGCTCAGGTGAAACCAGCCAATTTGCCAGCCCGAGTCGATTGCGCGGCGCACCTTCGGGTAGCGGTGGAAGAAAAGCAGGTGTGTTGAAGGTAACGGGATCCAGTGGCTTGAGGTACTCGCCGCGATCGAGTAACCGCGTCTCACGAGGTTGCGCATCGCTCATGATCATCGGCCGCGGTATTTGATCGTTGCGATAATTGTTCAGCTCAGTGCGTACAGCCTGCAATTGACCGAGGCTCGGGATCTTGCCCTGGAGGCCAGACAATACCTTCTCGTCGAAATGCTGACGCAGTCCTTTCTCGAGTTGGCCTTTCTCTTCGTCGTTGCGTTCCTCTTCCTTCTTCTGAAGAAGCTTTGCGATCGGATCGGGAAGCCCTGCGATACTTGTGGATACGGCGAGACGCCAACCTAAATATGCCGCATCCGCGAGCGGTTGCGATTCCTTACGCAACGTTTCGATGCGCTGTTCATACTCGGCAATCTTGCGTTGATTTTCTGGAGTGGGAACTTCGACCAAGGGAGGTGCTACCCGAATGCGGCTCGAGAAATACTGTGGCACTCCACTCTCAGGGACACGATTGAATGCATCCATCAGCGAATAATAGTCGCGCATCGTCATGGGATCGTATTTGTGATCGTGGCACTGGGCGCACGCCATCGTCAGTCCGAGCCATGTCGTGCAAGTCGTATCGATTCGATCGAACAGGATGACGAATCGTTGCTCCTCAGCGATCGCTCCACCCTCGCCGTTGAGAAGATGATTGCGATTGAACCCGCTAGCGATCTTCTGATCGAGAGTCGCATCGGGAAGCAGATCGCCTGCGAGTTGCCATACCGTGAACTGATCGAATGGTAGATTCTCGTTCATGGCTCGCACGACCCAATCACGCCACAGCCATTGCCATGTGTCGCCATCTTGCTGAAAGCCATTGCTGTCCGCATAGCGAGCAGCGTCGAGCCACGGCAACGCCATGCGTTGACCGTACGCTGGATCGGCCAACAGCGAATCGACCAATCGTTCGTATGCCAACGGATCATTCGATTCCGCGAATCGGGTGACTTCATCGGGGTCGGGAGGGATGCCGATCAAATCGATGTACAGCCGTTTGATCAAGGTGTGCCGAGGGGCGAGCGGCTGAGGCGTTAGGCCGCGTTGTTCATGTCCTGACGCGATGAAGGCATCGATCGGGCCAGTGGACCAGTTGGCACCGGAATTTGGGGGACTCGATTGCTTCGGAGGATCAAAGGCCCAATGATTGGTGTAATTGGCACCCGACTCGACCCAGGTTTTCAGCGTTTGCTTTTGCTCGGGGGTCAATCGACGATTCGATCGCGGGGGTGGCATCAGCGTTTCCGGATCCTCGGACAGAATCCGTTGAATCAACTCGCTCGCGGCTAGGTCGCCCGGCACGATCGCTCCGGAATCGACGGCCTCCTGACGGGTATCGAGCCGCAGACCTGCTTCACGTTTCTTGCTATCTTGCCCATGGCAATAGAAGCAATTCTCGGCAAGGATCGGCCGAATGTCCCGATTGAAATCGATCTCAGCCCCTTGGATTACTGGGCCGATGCTCCCAAGGATCGAGAACAGGAGGGATACCGTGAGCGCCAAACTCCAAACACGACACATGGTGGGTTTCTTGGGGCGAGAGTTCAGGGTTAGGAGGCATCAAATCTCAGCCTGCAATCACCTTAGGGTCATTGGGTTAAGGTCCGAGCCGAGACTGATTATGGTTTCTCCACCAACGGACCGCAATGTCGCAGCCTGCCGTAACGTTACAGTTTACCGAAACGGATTATGTGGCACGTCCGTAATTCAATGGATTTGCGCTCCAGGTCGGTCGATCTTTCCAAAGTGCCCGATCGTTTTTTGGGGTGCGTTCCATCGGTTTCGCCGGAGATGCCATTCGTGCCGCGACTGTCGTTGATTGTTCCGTTCCAGCGCAACGAATCGGCGTTGGAGACCACACTGGTATCGATTCTGGAATCAAGGACCTCGCAAGACGAATTGATCATTATTCATGCGGGGGACTATGAAGATCCGTACGAACTATCTCGCGATGAAGCAATGGTGCTGGAGACCGAGCAGAACTCATCGCTGGCCGAGAGACTGAATCTGGCTGTTCGAACGGCATGCTCTCCGGTAGTTCAGGTCGTCCTTCCTGGTACGATTCTGGAACCGGATTGGAGCGAAGAAGGTCTTTCGATTCTGGACGACAACTCGATCCACTCCGTATCGCTTGCGATACGCGATGCAGAAGCAGAACGAATCATTTACGGGTTTGATGAGACCCAACTGCCTCATCGCCGACTAGCGACATCTTCGGATGCTGTTGCAGGTCCCTTGCTCGCGGGAACGATGATTCGGCGCCGTAGCCTTTTGAAGCTCGGCGGTTGGAGCGAACTGATCTCCGAATCGCTGATCGATCTCGAGTTGGCGATGCTGATGCGGACCATCGGATTGCAAACGGACGTGGTGGCTACGCCCCGCATGCAGCGTGACTTGAGAACGGCAGCGACTGCCGGTTCGCCATTTGAAATCGGCAAGGGGTGCGGCATTCTGGCATGTGCTTACAGCGAGTTGCCCGACTCGCACATCATGATCGAGCCACTGGTGCGACGGTTAGGTCACTTGGCATGGGGGCTCATGAATCCGCAAGCTGCTGCTGAGCGGCTTGGTTGGGTTCTTGGGGTGCGAGACCGTAGCTTGGTGCGTTACATCGCTCAACGGGTAGACTTTTCCCAGCATGCGTTCGATGTACCTGTTTCATTATCGATCCCTGCAACCGCTGCAGCCGAAGCTCATGGCGAAATAGAATACGGCCCCGCGAAACAACGCAGGGCCGCATAGAGATTCTATCGGTCGCAGAACAATCCTTTACGAGGCGCCGACTTTCTTCAGTGCGCTTTGAGCAACAGCAAAGCACTCTCGCATGTCGGCGATCGGATTCTTTTCGTTCTCTTCGTATTCCAAAGAGAGTGCGCCGTCGGACGGAAATCCCGCTTGAAGCAAGGCATCGAATACCGATACGCAATCCAGGTGCCCCTTGCCGAGGATCACGCCTCGCGTGTTCTCCTTCATCTCGGCGAAGTCTTTGAGGTGGATTCCGTACAGTCGACCCTTGAGAGCGCGAATGACGTCCACCGGCTTCTCACCGGAGCGAATGAAGTGCCCGAGGTCGGCGCACGCACCGATCCGAACATCTTTTCCTTCGATAGCTCGCAGAACATCGACCACCTTATTGAAGCGATCCGATGGCCCGTGGTTGTGGATCGCGATCCGAATATCGAATTCCTTGACGAGTGCATCCAAGCTGTCGAAGGAGTCGGGAGTCGGAGCGGCGGATATGTTCTTGATTCCCGCTTTCTTAGCGAATTCGAAAATCTTTCGGTTAGCGGCGTCGTCCTTGGTGAATCCGTTGACCCCGTGCGCGGAAATCGCCAATCCGAGTTCTTTGACTTGGGCGACCATGCTTCGGATCGCTTCATCGGACGAGTTCAATGGAAACATGCCGCTGTAGAACTCGACCTCTACGAACCCTAACTCTTTGGCATACTTCAACGCCTGATCGGCCGGGAATCCTCGCAACGAGTAGAGCTGCACACCGAGTTTTAAGCCTGCAGCTTGGGCCTCGCGGGCGATGAGCCGTGCAATGGGGTTCGTCGCTATCGCGAGGCATCCAGCACCGGTGATCCCATGACGCAGAAGCGAGCGTCGATCGAAATGCAATCGTTCGGTTGGAAGTTGTTCGGGTTGTGAATTCCTGAAGAACATCGTCAAGTCCTTGTAGAAGGGGAAGGAATCGGGATTGCCGGAAATCAGGTCGGACATACACTTGAAGATCCCAATCGACGCATCTTACAGGATTTTCGCCTCTTTATGGCAAGCAAAGACCTCGATATCGATCAACTCGCCGCGTATCTCCACATCACCCCTGACCAGGTGACGAAGATGGTCACTCGCGGCAAACTCCCCGGCCGCAGAGTCAACGGCCAATGGCGGTTCTCCGAATCGGAGATCCATCATTGGCTCGAGGAGCAAATCGGGGTTAGCGATGCGTCCGAACTCGAGAAGGTCGAGAAAATCCTCGAGAAGAACTGGGATACGACGGTGGAGGACCGCACGATGCTGTCAGAATTCATGACCGTCGAAGCGATCGAAGTCCCCCTGCTGGCCCGCACGCGCGGCTCGGTGATTCGCGAAATGTGCCGATTGGCGGCCTCGACCGGACTGCTGTGGGATGCCGAAACCATGGCGGAAGCGGTTCAAGCCCGCGAGTCGCTACACCCCACTGCTCTAGAAAACGGAGTAGCACTCCTCCACCCCCGTCGCCCCCAGGTATCGATCTTGGCCGATTCGCTTGTCGCCCTAGGGATCTCGCCGCAACCGATTCCTTTCGGAAATGCCGCAGGACATTTGACCGACGTCTTCTTCTTGATCTGTTCGACCGACGATCAAGTTCACCTTCGCATCCTGGCTCGATTAGCTCGGCTCGTAAGCGATGAAGTTTTCTTGACGATGCTTCGCTCAACGACTAGTCCTGCAGAAGCCCTGGAATTGATTCGCACGACCGAAGTTGATCTGCTCCAGGCCAACTCGAAATGAAATCCCACCTGTGCGTAGGTTGGTGGGGCCCATCACATGGCCCTTGGGAGTGGATTCAAAGCCAATTCGAACGCACGACTCTGCTAAATCATCAAACCATCGACGACTGGGCGATTGGATCGCGGGATAAGGATCCTAGTGATAATCGCATCGTCTTGCTGGGTATCGAACATCGAACCGATACCCGTCCAATCGCATGGCTTGAGCAACAACAACAACAACGATCAGAGGGATCATCACGCAGGATTTCGATCGCGAGTTCGGAGATCGGAGTTATTCTAGGTAACGACTGGCATGGTCATCGACGGACTCATCCGCTGCCTGATCTCTCACCGACCTTTTACTGGTATCAATGGTACGATCGAATCTTCCCGTGGTTGTCCGAACTCATCGAGTCGGATTCCTGGGCCAGTAGTGCAGCCTCGAAACGAAAGCGTGCGATTCAAAAGCAGAGTGGAGCATCGCAAAGCAATGCGACGCCAGCCCGTATCCAATGGTTGATGGATCGATCCCAATGGCAATCATCGAGGTTGGGCAACGAGCATCATGATCATCCGTTGGCTTGGGTCATCACCGATCATCGGAACCAGAGTGAGTTGTGGCAGGACACTTGCCAGTCGGTCGGGATGCGCGTGGTTGCGAGCCGATGGGATCGAGATCCACCCTCGCTGCAACCGCAACTGATTGTCGTCGATTGCGTTTCTCGTTCCGACAACTCGAAACCCTCGATCGACTCGGCCACGCGTGCAGCGCGGCAGCAGTATCCCGACGCCTTCCTGGCCGTGGTTTCTTCGTTCCCAAGTTGGAGCGAGTGGTCTGAGTGGCAGCAACAGGGGGTGGATGCCGTCTTGCCTAGGCCCGCAGCATTGCAGGGATTCCTCTTTTACTGGGAACAATGGAGATCCCGCACGGCAGCTTGAGCGGTTGCTGGTGCTGAGAGGATTGCGGTCTGGTATAGTAAAGAGTCCGCAAGTCTTTCTCTTGGATACCCATACTATGTTTCGTTTCTCGATGTTTCGTTTCTCGAAGTATTCGATCCGTAGCGTTCGGCCCCTGGCCATGGGCGTTATCGCCCTCGGCTTGATCGCGTCGTTCCACCCAACCGCTTTTGCAGAGACTCCTACATGGCGGGCAGGTGTCGCGAAAGCTGACATCACCCCTGAGATCCCGATCCGACTCAGCGGCTACGCATCTCGTACCCAACCGTTCGCTTCGGTCGCCGATCGATTGAATGTGCGAGCCCTGGTCCTTGAACCGACCGCAGCACAATCGAGTAGCCAATCGCAAAACGTCCCTCAACCGTTAGTGATTGTCTCCGTCGATGCGATCGGAATCTCTTCGGTTCTCACCGAACAAATCCTGGCCGAGGTGCTACCCAAGCTCAACATTCCACGTTCGCGAATCGTGTTCTGCACCACGCATTCGCACACTGCTCCACACTTGGACGCCACCATCCCGAATCTCTTTGGCATTCCTTTGGAAGGTGCAGAACGCGATGAAATGGTGCGCTACACCGATCGCCTGCGCCGCGAGATCGTGTCCGTCATTTTGAAGGCATCGGACAATCGCTGCAGCGCATCGGTGGAATACGGACT
>CAYXFO010000167.1:0-8897 GCA_964464255.1 uncultured Pirellula sp. | reverse complement strand
ACATGTCCGCTCCGCCTGGACAGAATGGGACGGGTTCAAAGTCCCACAGGCCTTCCCGGTTCGGGCCGGGATTCTTGAACCAGCCATTGTTGGCCATGATATCGAGTTTACCGTCGCCATCGACATCGCCGATCCCCATGGCATGTCCAAAGCGTTCGTGCGCGACGACTCCCGAGATGCGAGTGAATTGCCATGCTTCGAAATTCTTGCCGCTGGGCTGAGCGAAACCGAACATCCCTGCGCGTGTGCAGACCAATTCCGGTTTGCCATCGCCAGTCACATCAGTGAACGCAGGCGATTCGTTCGAGACCCAATCGAAGACTTGATGTTTGGTCCAGTGCCCGTGGGTTGCGATTTCCTTGCCCGGGTTCTCATACACATACGCAGGCGTGCCAGGAAAACCGACAGTAAGCACATCGCTAAAGCCATCGGCATTGAAGTCATGCACCCAGGCAAAGAAATGGTCTGCATAGGCGTTCATCGGTTGCGGCTTTACCGGATAGATCTCATGCGAGACCTTGAAGTCCGGGCCTTCGAACCAATACGGTCCGTAGACCACATCCGGCTTGCCATCGGCATTCAAATCCCCGACACCGGTCCCTTCGCTGAAGTAAGTCTTCGTGAGGGCTTGCCGCTGGAAGGTGTGGACTGTGCCGGAGTCTTGGGCCAAGGTGCTGCCGCAGAGAAGCGTTGCTGCGATTGCGAAGCAAATAAGAGGGGAGTGTGGGGTGGGAGTCATGGGAGGTTTGGGAGGTAGGAGAGTTATGGGAGGAATGAAAGAGGGCTCGCCGGATCGAAGGCGTGCAACGTCGGACTGACAGGGAATCCGTTGCGCTAATCGGCTAGATTATAGCCGATTTTGGACCGATGGGACCGATATATCGACTCGTTAGTCTCATGGCCGGGTTATGGATTACTTGCCACCCGCCGGACCACTTGCCACGGTCAGCGTTTTACCGTCCTCGCTAAAGACCAGCCGAAAGACCTCGCCTAAATGTGGCAGGCTGTCAGCGGGAGATGCGTTGTATTTCGCGGTTTCCTTTCCTGTTTTGCCATTCCAAACGCGCACTTCCCCCCAGTCGTTGCTGAAGTTCCCGATCGCGGTCGCAATGGTGCAGTTGTCAGAATAGATAGCCAACGCGGTGATGCGATGGGCTTTCAATTCGATCAACGGCCCGAGAGCACATCCGTTTGCTGCATAGAATAGTTGCACGTCGGACTTGGTAGTCTCTCGGATCACTCGAGCGATCACGCTGCCATCGGGAGACGATACCTCGACGACCCTTTCTGCTTCCCCTTCACGATGAGCCTCGTGACGAAACTGAACCGCTGCAGGATTGTCGCTGGTAATAGCACGAACGATCTGCCCGAGCAGCATCGTGTTACTCATCGAAAAAATTGCGATTGCGGAAAGAAAAACTTGTTGCATGCGCGGAGTCCTGAATGAGATCGGGACGGAATACCAAGACACCGCTGCATGATACGATCGAGTCGCTTGATCAGGCAAGAGAATCGAGGCAGTTAGCCAACTCGCTTCATCACGGTATCAAGCGTCGGCTTGATGGCTGCCGCGCTGGCCTTGAGCCCTTGGAGTTCGCGAGGCCACAGGTCGATTTCGACTCGCGATTGCGCTCCGCCGCGACCGACGATCGTGGGAACGCTGATCGCAACATCGCGGATTCCATAGCACGCACCGTCCTGAACGGTACTAACCGGCATGATCCGCTGCTGATCCAATGCCACCGCATGGATCACATCCCGAATAGCGACTCCCACCGCGAATCCAGCGCCACCCTTCTTGGACAAGCATTCCGCCCCCGATCCCTTGGTGCGGGTGAAAATCTTTTCAGCCAGCACATTGTTCCAGCCAGGATACTTTTCCAGAGGCAATGATCCGACCGTCGCACTCGACCAGACGGGAACCATGCTGTCTCCATGCTCACCCAAAATCAATCCTCGGGTTTGCGTCGGAGCCGTATGCAATGCCTCCGCAATCAATGAACAAAATCGGATCGTGTCGAGCTGCGTGCCTAGGCCGAGCACCTGCGATACGGGCAATCCCAGCTTTGCGGCAGCGACACTAGTAAGAATATCGACGGGGTTGGATACCACTAAAACCACGGCTGACTTCTTAACACCTGCCTTTTGCACTTCGGTCAAAATCGACGAGAACAGGTCGGTGTTGCGATTGATGAGATCCAACCGCGATTCATCCGGTTTGCGTCGCAGGCCTGCGGTGATGCAGATCACATCGGAGTCAGGAATGTGCTCGTACGATCCAGATGTAAAACTTTGGTCGGCGATGCTCGGGCTGCCGTGCATCAGATCGAGCGCGTGCCCCGCTGCGAGATTCGCATTGACATCGACCAACGTCACCTCGCGCACCACGCCACCGCATTGCAGCGCATAGGCCGCGCACGAACCAACCAATCCACCACCACCGATAATGCTTACCTTCATGTGTTCTATCCTTAAGACATCGTCTCTATGTGATTATTTGCTTTGTTGATTATTTGCTTTGGAGTTCGCGAATGACTTGCTCGGTGATGAGCTTGACCAATTGCTCCATGTTGGCCCCTGCCGTCGCTGCTCCCGTTGATGCAACCGCCGCTTCGACCGCTTGCTTGAGAACCGGCGGTGCTCCGTTGCCACTTCCGTTTGCCGATGGGGCACTTTGCTGGGGTCTTGCCGGCATCGCTGGCGGAGCCGGGAATGCGCGGCGAGAAACGCCCGACTGCTTCCAGGACTCGCGGAAGATATCGTTGGCGCAGATATCACAGTTCTTGTACTCGTCGGTGTTTCGAGGGTCTGCCCATCCCCACTTCTGCTTGAGGGTCAACAGCTCTCGCTCTTGGTTCTCATCGAAGTAGCTGACATTGCCTAGTTGCCGAGCCAACATCAAGATGCGGCAATAAGCGTCGAGGATCTCGGTCCACCAATACGCTTGCTCGACATCGACACCGTAGCTGACCGTGCCGTGGTTGGCGAGGATGATGACGTTGGTCTTGTCGACGAACGGCAGAACCGTATCGGCGAACGCTTGACCGCCGGGGGTCTCATAGCGAGTGATCGGCACATCGCCGAGAAATACTTCAACTTCGGGGAGGACGCACTGCGGGATCGGCTCACGCGCGACGGCAAAAGCCGTTGCATGCGGAGGATGGCAGTGAACAACGCTCTTGATGTCCGGACGCTGTTTGTAGATCTCCAAGTGGAGCAACGCTTCGCTCGATCGCTTCTTGATGCCGGCGGTCTGCTTGCCATTCATGTCGATTGTGCAGATATCCTCGGTCTTCAAAAAGCCCTTGCTGTGCATGGTCGGCGTGCAGAGAACCTCGTTTTCGCCGATCCGAACGGTGATGTTGCCGTCATTCGCCGCAGCGAATCCTTTGTTGTAAAGACGTCGCCCGATTTCGCAGATGTCTTGTTTGATTTTGTGCGCGTTCATGGGTTTCTTGTAAGGAGGTAATGGAATGGACTATTGGTTAAGTAATTCGGGATGGATGTGGAGTTCGTCGATCAATGCGGAGTTGTACGCATCGATCGGCTTGAGTTGCGGACGGAAGGGTTGGGCTGCTTCGGCGCCGTCGCTGACAGCGATGATGGAGCCTTCGGAGGCGCCGAAGTCGTCCCAAACGACCACGGAGTCAACTTCTGCGGGCGGATGACCGATCAACGTCTCGCCGATCGGCTCGGACAATTTCAATGTTCCACCCATCAACAAGGGATGAACACGATTCAAGGTCACGGTTCCGATCACGCGATAGAGGTACATGTTCGATGCGCTCCTAGGATTGAGATCCAACGTGAACCAGGAATCGCCGCGCGATGTTCGCGGCACCCGCAACGCCCCATCGCTTGGATGGAACAATCAACAAGTTGACTGGAACCTCGCGGAAAATTTCTGCCAAGTCGCTCCACTGCGATACCACAGCAGGGCGAAGCATGTCATCGCGAGCCGATTGCCACAGCGCAGAATGCGGAGCATCGACCAACGCGAGACCGGATCGATGCCCTGAGCGGATCGCCACCGCGATCGCTCGGACCACCGAAGCGTCATCAGCGACCCGATCCGCAACCTTGGTTTGCTTGGGGCAAAGTTGCTTCGACAGACCAGGCAACCAATCGACTGCTCCGGCGATGAACAATCGCGGCATCGAGGTTGAGACCGATGTGTTTTCAGGTTGAGCAGTCACAGTTGAGGCCGTTGCAACTGCTGGCTTGGTGGCGATCGCACCGCCCCTCGCGATTGCCACTCCTCGTTCACGCAACCAATCTCGCGCGGCGGGTGTGACCACGGCCTTCGAGGAAACCTGGATCAGAGTCGATCCTGACGGGATACCTCGAAGAGCTTCCAGACCGATCACCGATTCGCGAAGCGAAACGGGGTCGGGATGAGTATTCGCGATCGATTGGTTGGTGTTTGCTAGTGCGGGTGCTAATGGCGAAGCGGCCATGCTCTTGAGCACTTCGCGGACGATGCGTTCGATTTCCGAGGGATTCACGTTCACGAGATCACCTCTTCATCATCCGCATCGGTCGGATCGATCAAACCGAGCACGGTCCATCGGATCGGGCTGTTTTCCAAACCGAATAGATCCTTGACCGCACCCCCATCGCTGGTGATCAACACTTTGTCCCCGACCCCGGCACCAAGATGATCGACGGCCAGGATCGGCGCACCGTCCCGGCCATGACCATCGGCCAACAACGGTTGGCAGACCAGCAGCTTGAGATTGCTCAAACTGCGGTGCTTGACCGTCGAGATGGCGCTGCCGAGAACAAGTGCTTGTTGCATGAAAAACTCGGAGAGTTAGCGACCCAGGATGAACAGATCGTCGATCAACGAGCAACGTCGCTCGCGTGTGAACGTCAAGGGAGTTGTTACTCCTTCGCCGGTCGGACCTGCGATGGAGAACGAAAGGTAGCCTTCGCCACCCAATCCAAGTGCCGCCATGCAAGGACCATTTTTCACAAACAGGGTGGTATCCATCGTGCGTCCCATGATCGTCATGTTGCGAACATTGCGCGAATGGATGATGCTCGTGTGTCGGTAGCCATGCTCCGCTTGTTGGGCTAATTCGACGGCTGTCTCGAAGTTCGGGCATCGAACGAACGGAACAAAAGGCATCATTTGCTCGGTCTGAACAAATGGGTGCTCCGAAGTTGTCTCGCCAAAGACCAACTCGACCCGAGGATCGATCTTGCGACCGGCGGCTTCGGCTAGTTTCCAAGCGTCTTGGCCGAGCAGTTCCTTGCGCGGGGCCCAGTGAGCGTCGGCTCCGTCGCCCACTCTTTGCAGAGCGGCTTGGGTCAATCGATCGACTTCCTGACCATTGAGTCGGACAGCACCCGCTCGTTCCATCGCGGCCATCATCGAGTCGAACACACTGCTCACGACGAACACTTCCTTTTCCGCGATGCACAGCAGATTGTTATCGTATGCGGCACCTTGAATGATGCAGCGGGCGGCAAGATCGAGATCCGCGGTCTCATCGACAACGACCGGTGGATTGCCCGGGCCGGCAACGACGGCTCGCTTGCCGCTGTTGAGGGCCGCTCGCGCGACGGCAGGTCCGCCGGTGACGCAGATCAACGCAATGCGTCGATGCTTGAACAGTTGCTGGGCCGTTTCCAGTGTTGGCTCACAAATAAGGCAGATCAGATTGTCGATACCGATCTCGGAGCGGATGGCTTCGTTGAAGCGACGGACTCCTTCGGCAGCCACTTTCTTGCCGCTGGGGTGGGGATTCACAACGAGTGTGTTTCCACCCGCGATCATGCTGACCGCGTTGCCGGTGATCGTCGGCAGTGAGTGGGTGACCGGCGTGATGGCTCCGATGACACCGAAGGGAGCGTGTTCGATCACCGCGAGACCGCGATCGCCACTGTAACATTCGGTTTTCAGAAACTCGACGCCCGGCGTTTTCTCGCCCAGGGTCTTGAGCTTCTCAATCTTGTGCTGCAATCGTCCGATGCGGGTCTCCTCCATCTCCATCGTGCCCAGCTCGACACACTGGCTGATCGAGATACGGCGAATGATATCGATCGCTTTGCGGCGATCGTCGATGGGACGATTTTGCAGTTGCTCGAACGCGTGACGGGCCGCACTGACGGCGGAGTCCACATCATCGAACAATCCCGAGTGGCCGCGCGGACCGTTTGCGCTCGACAAAGATGGCGACACAACACCGTTGCCGGTAGGGCTCGCCGAATGTCGAACTTGCTGGATGACTTGTTCGACGACAGATCGAATGAGGGTTTCGTTGATTTGCATGGAAGTTTACTGACGCTTGTAGATGTTGTTCTTTTCGAGGCTGACGGTATCCACAATGCCGATGATGACACAGTCGATCGGCAGCTTGCCCGTTTCCGGAGTGAATCGAGCGCTGCTTCCTTGCGTGATCAAGACCATGTCGCCGACTCCGGCCCCGAGGGCATCAACAGCGATGAACGTGCGGCCGGTGGTAACCAGGCTGGTTCGATCCTTGGGTTCAACCCGATAGGGCTCGACGATGAGCAATTTATGGCCGGTCATCGTTTCGACCTTTTGGGTCGAGACCACCGATCCGGTGACTTTTGCAACAAACATGGGAAGGTTCCGTTGCCTTTACAGGGCCTGAGGTTTTCGAATCGCTTCGACGGTTTGTCGCGCGACGATGAGTTCTTCGTTCGTGGGTACGATCCACAGCTGCGACTTGCCTCGCGCTGCGTCATCGATGCGACGTTCCTTGTCACCCGCTTGATTGTCCCCCGCTTGATTTTTGGTTTCGCAAAGAGCGATCCCTAGATCGAGCAGTCCATCGCAGACCGCGCGTCGCACGGTGATCGAGTTTTCACCGATCCCTCCGGTGAATACGATCGCATCGGCACCTCCGAGTGCGACGAGCATCGAGCCTAGCTGGCGTCGGATCTCGGCGATGAACACGTCGAGAGCCAATCGGGCTTTGGCGTGCCCTTGATCTGCAGCCTGTTCCAAATCACGAACGTCTCCTGACAATCCTCCGGACAGTCCGAGCAGTCCACCTTCGGTGGCCAAGACCTTGAGCAGATCCTTCAGCGACAGGCCGCTCTTCTCCATCATCAGCGGCAACGCATACGGGTCGAGATCGCCGACGCGATTGTTGTGAGGCAATCCGGTCTGCGGGCTCATGCCCATCGTCGTTGCGACACTGCGGCCACCTCGCATCGCGCAGAGCGAGGAGCTGCCACCCAAGTGAAGCGAGATCACGCGAGCATCCGAGTTGGCGAGCAACTGGGACATTCTCCAACCGATGAATCGATGCGATGCGCCGTGGAATCCCCATTTGCGAATCGGGAGTTGTTCGGCGAGTGCATCGGGAATCGCGTAGCGTTTCCAGGCTTCAGGAATGGACTGATGAAAATCGGTTTCAAACGCCGCGACCAAGGGAATCTTGGCTGCCATCGTGGCGAGCTGCCGCATGGCCGCCATGTAGGGCGGATTGTGGGCAGGGGCTACCGAGTTCATTTCGTCCATCGCTTGCAGTACCGATTCGTCGATGATCTGCACTCCCGAGACGCGTCCGCCATGCACGGCCTTGAAGCCGATGGCAGAGATCTCCGAGGCATCGCGCAGACAACCGCTTGCTGGGTTGGTCAACTGCTGAATGCATGCATCGACGGCGACTCCGTGGTTAGGAACCGATTGTTCCATCTCCACTTTCGATGTGCCGATCTCGACGAAGCAGCGACTCGAGGGGGAGCCGATCCGTTCTACACCCCCACGCGCCAATTGCCGTTCGTCCGACATATCAAAGAGCCGGTACTTAAAGCTGGTCGAACCTAGGTTTGCTACGAGCACTTTCACGAGTGTCTATCCTTGACAAAGTGGGTTACTTGAGGAACGCGGAGGTCAAGCCTTCGGAAGGACGCGGGATGATGTGGCTGCTGACCAGTTCGCCGACTTGCGAAGCGGCTGCCGCACCGGCTTCGACCGCTGCGCGAACGCTGCCGACATCACCGCTGACGATGGTCGTCACATAGGCGCCGCCGATATCGACGCGCTTCACAATGTCGACGCTTGCGGCCTTGGCCATCGCGTCGGTGGCTTCGATCAAGGCCAAGAGGCCCTTGGTTTCAATCAATCCGATTGCACTTTGCATAATGGAACTTGCTTTCTAACGAAGTGGATGTTGATACGAGGTGAGGAAATTACTCAGCGGAAGCTTTGGGTGCCGAGACCTTGAGGACCTTGCCCAGGTCGTCGTGCGGGCGAGCGATGACTTGCACGCTCAATACTTGTCCGATTCGACCTGCTGCAGCAGCGCCCGCGTCGGTCGCTGCCTTGACCGCTGCAACGTCGCCGGTGACGAAGGCGGATACCAAGCCGCTGCCGACCTTGTCCCAGCCGAGGAAGGTCACGTTCGCGGCTTTCATCATTGCGTCGACCGCTTCGACCAGGGCGATGAAGCCCTTGGTCTCGATCATGCCGAGAGCATCACTGTTTTTTGCCATGAGATACAAACTCCAAAATGAGAGAAACAAAACAGAAACACAGGGTATGCGACCCTCGCCGCCGATCAGTGCCCATGGCACTTGCACGGTTCGAGTCGCTTCAATTCAATCGTGGTCGCGTGATCCAAATCGCAGGCGTTGCCTTCGTCGGTGTCGATGTGGACCTCGAGTTTCGAATTCGGATCTTCACGCACCAGCACCTCGTCAAAAGTGACCGAGCATTGCGGGCTCTTGACCGTTAGAGACATGAAGTCTCCGTTCTTGACACCGTAGTAGGCGCTGTCGCGTGGATTGATGTGAACGTGGCGAGCGGCGCGGATCACTCCTTCGTGCAGTTCGACCGCACCTGCAGGGCCGACAAGGACGCAACCGGGGGTCCCTTTGATATCGCCGCTGTGGCGGACCGGGGCATCGATGCCGAG
>CAYXFO010000166.1:2340-8933 GCA_964464255.1 uncultured Pirellula sp. | reverse complement strand
TCGCAAAACGGCCATCGGATCGTTAGCGGCCGTGGAAAAACGCTCGCTATCGATCACCAGCGGGGCCCCGATAACCACCAACGGTGCCCCGTAGCTCGGGGTGCTGATGGCTTGCTCCAAGGACAGTCCTCCTACGGCTTGGACCGGCACGGAAACCGCGGCAACCACTTCCCGCAATTGGTCCAACGGGTTCGGAGGCCTTTTGCCCGCAGCCGCAATCCCGCGGCGTTCGTCGTATCCGATGTGATGGATGATGTATCCGCATCCGAGATCTTCGAGCCTCTTGGCTCCATCAACCATGGTCTCGTAACCGAGGTTATCTCCCATGACGCCGATACCGTAATCTTTGCCCGCTTTCACGACGCACTTGATGGTTTCTTCGTGAGCGCGGGCCATGACAACCACATGAGTGGCTCCCGCCTTGGCCATCATCTCCGCCTCGAGGTACCCGCCATCCATGGTCTTGAGGTCCGCGACGATCGGTGTATCGGGAAAGCGTTCGCGCAGTCCTCGCACCGCTCGGAGTCCCTCAGCCAAAATCAAAGGTGTGCCCGCTTCGAGCCAGTCAACACCCACCCGCATGGCTTGCTCGGCAGTCGAGAGCGCTTCATCGAGATTGGTCAAGTCGAGGGAGATTTGTACGATCGGTTTCATGCTATGCGTTTTGAAGTTGAGGTGCGTTGGTGCGATCGAGACACGTTGCGATTTGTCGGACTGCCTGCTTCAGGCGAGCTTCGTTTTCCACCAGAGACATGCGCAAGTATCCTTCGCCCGCGGGACCAAAACCACCGCCAGGGCTGACGGCTACATTCCCTTGTTCGAGCAAGTGCATCGCGAAATCGATCGAGTTCATCTTCGATGCCCAGGGCTCCGGAATCTTTGCCCAGACGAACATCCCGGCGCGCGGCGTGGATGCTTGCCATCCGATGCGGCGAAGACCTTCGACGAGTACATCGCGGCGCCCTTGATAGATCATCGACTGTTTTTCGACCGTGGCTTCAGTGTCTCGCAGTGCGACGATAGCCGCAATCTGGATCGCTTGAAACATCCCGTAATCGTAGTAGCCTTTGATCGTTGCCAAGCCACGGATCATCTCGGCGTTGCCGGCGCAGAAGCCGACACGCCAGCCTGCCATGTTGTAGCCCTTGCTCATGGTGGTGAACTCCACTCCGACATCCTTCGCTCCCGGAGCGGACAGAAATGACGGTGGCACATATCCGTCGTAGGCAACATCGGCATAGGCGAAGTCGCTGATGACCATCAACCCATATCGCTTGGCAAGTTTGACGACATCGACAAAAACCTCAGGCTCTACCGTTACCGTAGATGGGTTATGTGGATAGTTGATGATGAGCAGTTTGGGACGAGGATAAAAATGCTCGCAGGTGTAGGCGATGTTCGAGAGATATTTTTCCGTGTTGGCGACATCCAAGGCGACGACATTCCCCGAGGCCAGAACAACGCCGTACATGTGAACCGGAAAAAAGGGAGCAGGTATGATGGCCGTGTCCCCTGCGCCGATCAATGCCAACAGCATATGTGAAAAGCCTTCTTTGGATCCGAGGCAAACAATCGCTTCGCTTTCAGGATCCAGCCGCGCACCATACTTGCGCAGATACTTGCTCGTTAATTCGCGCCGAAGATTGAGGATGCCATTGCTTTTGGAGTAGCCGTGGTTGCGTACATCGTGAGCCGCTTCGCTCAATTTCTCAATCACGATCGGATCAGGTGGGTCGGACGGATTCCCCATCCCCAGATCGATCACATCTTGGCCCGCCCGTCGCTTTTGATAGAGAAGGTTGTTGATGCGCCCAAACAGGTAGGGTGGCAATCGATGAACGCGTGGAGCGAACTCCACGCGAAAGGGTGTCTCGTTCATGTCATTTCCACTGGTAAATGGCAACCTGAATCCTCTATAGGATAAGGCACCAGGCCGAACCGAGAAAGACGCTCTTGCCTCTAGAGCATCGCTCTTTCTCGTTAGGCGACTTGCTTGAGGAACCCCTCGAGCATCTGCGCTCGGACAGGATTCTGCAGCTTTGCGACTGCCTTTGCCTCGATTTGCCGCACTCGCTCCCGCGTGACCTTGAAGATCCGACCGACTTCTTCGAGTGTGTAGCTGTAGCCATCGGTCAGGCCGTATCTCAGGCGAATGATCTCACGTTCGCGGAACGTCAGGGTTTTCAGAAGCGAATCGATTCGATCTCGAAGCACGCCGTTGCTCGCATTGCGGACAGGGTTATCGCTCGCGGGATCCTCGAGGAATTCGCCGAATGCGTTGTCCTCTCCTTCACCGACCGGTCGATCCAAACTGGAGGGATGACGCGCGATGTCGAGGACCCGTTGGACCTCTTCGACCGACATCTCAATCGCATCTGCGATTTCGTACACGGAGGGTTCTCGGCGCAATTCCTGTGTCAACTTCTTCTGGATATTTCGCAACTTGCTCAAGACATCGATCATGTGAACTGGGATGCGGATCGTGCGCGCTTGATCGGCGATCGCGCGGGTGATCGCTTGCCGAATCCACCATGTTGCATACGTCGAGAACTTAAACCCTCGTCGATACTCGTATTTGTCCACCGCTCTCATCAGACCCGTGTTCCCCTCTTGGATCAGATCCAGGAAGCTCAAGCCTCGATTGCGATACTTCTTGGCAATGGAAACCACCAGTCGCAAGTTGCCGCTCGACAATTGCCGTTTGACCGCTTCGTACTCTTTAAAGTGCTTGCGGAATGCATCGACGCGAGAACGCAACGACCGCGGACTCTCTTGAGTAGTCAATATCAGGTGTCGCATCTCCGATCGAAATCGGTTGAGATCCGGATGCTGTGGAGATCCCTGCTCGAGTTCCGCGATGCGAGACTGGAGGGTTTCCATGCGCTGCGCATACTGTTCGAGCTGACGCATCAGAGGAATCACGCGTCGAGAGCGAAGCGAAAGCTCTTCGACAAGAGTCAAGCACTTCATGCGACGGCGTTGATAGGATTGACGGACCGTAGCCTTTGCCGATTCGCTGGTGCTCTTGCGAACGATGAGATGAAAATCACGGCGGTTCTCTTCGATGAGCGCATCGAGCGTCCGAAGGTTGTGAGGCATGCGGCCGGAGATTTGTTCCTTCGTGAGACGCTCGGTCAACGAAACCTTGATCGTTCGATCGAATGGCAACACGCCGAGTGCTACCTTGCGAAGGATCTCAACGGTGTGCCGAAGAGCAAAATCGTTTCCGAGTACCGCGCGACGAAACTTGCGGCGCGTGATCTCGATCTTCTTGGCGATTGCGATTTCCTGATCTCGATTGAGGAGCGGTATCTCGCACATCTGGCTCAAGTACAGTCGGATCGGATCGCCGGTCAAGCGTCGGGACTCTTGGTTCAATGACACTGCCCCTGCAGGGCGAGGTAGACTGCGAGGCTCCGAGTCCTCTTCCTCTCCGTTGAACACTCGCAATTTGGGGCCCCCTTCGACTTCGGCGGCCTCGACGATCTCTACACCAGCCCGCTCGAGAGCGGCGAGCAACTCGTCGAGTTTCTCGGCAGTGGTCGCCTCATCAGGTAGATAAGAACTGACTTGTTCGTAAGTCAGATAGCCCTGCGCGCGGCCTTGAGCGAGCACCTGCTGCAGGTCGAGGGTTTGAGTTTCCATCCGTACAACTCCTTTTGACGTGGGTAACGCTGCTGACGGCTCATCGTCCTGTGATGTGCCGCTGGGTCAACAACGCGGAATACTTCAGTCCTCCGCCGGAACGATTCCATGGCGGATTCTGGCTTGGTTGAGGAAATCGCTCAGGACATCGACTTCGGCCTGAGCGTCCAATCCTTTTTGTTCGAGGGCTCTGATTTGCGATCGCTGAAAAGCAGCTTCGGACTGTCCCGACCATCGCTCGCACAACGCATGCAAACGCTCCTCGGCAGTCAAAAGTGCCTTGGCAGCTTTCTGAGTTGCGTGCTCTTCGATGCTGACCAGGACGCTCTGGATCTGCGGGTCGACCGTCGACGCGAGAACGTTGCCGAAGTCGAGTGACTGAGCCGATAGTTCCAACTCGACATACAAAGCGAACAATCGCTTGCTCGTCGGGCTGTCCAGTAAGTCGGGAGGGACTCGTTCGATCGCGATCGGAGCAAGATCGGGATGGAGTACCATGATCTCAAAGAGCTCCGATTCAATCGGCTTGAGATCGCTGTAGCGAAGGGGCTCGCTCGACAGGGGTGTTGCCGAGGAATTCGACGCTGTGCTATTGCTAGCCTCAGAGTTGACTGCAACCTCTGCGGTGTTGCCTCGTTCGTTCGCGGCCAGTTGCTCGCGGAATTGCTGCCGTCGCAGGGCGCTGGTGCGAATCCCATCGAGCCGTTGCTTGATCTCTTGCGAGCCGATACCGAACTGGCGACTGAGGCGTGCAAGAATTTGATCTTGTCGCAACCGCGTCGAATCGGTCGTCGATACGCTCGGAATCCGTGCCATCGACTGCAGGATGCTCTCAAGGGCCGACGTGGCGCGGTGAGTATCCAACAGGGGATCAAACCCTCTGCAAACCGATCGAATCTTGAACTCGAGCGCATCCACCGCTCCGGCAATCAACTCCTGAAGCGCCGATGCTCCGTAGCGTGTTAAGAAATCGCAGGGGTCAAGGTCTTCGGGCAAGGTCAGGATCCGAAGATCCATTTGTTGTGCTAGGAACAGCTCGAGGATTTCGGCCGTGCGGCGCTGGCCCGCTTCGTCGCCGTCGAGCAACAGCACCACGCTATCGCAGTAACGCTTGAGCAACTGAATGTGGTTGTCACCCAACGCGGTACCGCAACATGCCACCGCATTGTCGATGCCGTGCTGAAATGCCATGATGACATCGGTGTATCCCTCCATCACGATCGCCTGACGAGTCTTTGCCATCTTGTCGCGAGCTTGGTCCAAGCCATAAAGCTGTTGGTTCTTGTGGTACAACCGCGTCTCGTTGCAGTTGATGTACTTGGCGGAATCGGATGGAGCCCCAGGGAGAACTCGTCCCCCAACAGCGATGGAACGTCCCTGAGGATCGCGAATCGGAAAAAGGACCCGATTTCGAAATCGATCGTAGCGATTGCCTCGCTCGTTTTTGGCGAGCAAACCGACCGACTCCAAAAGATCCGGACCAATCGAGGCCGATACACCTCGGTCGACAAGCCACGACCAAGAGTCAGGCGCAAAACCGATCTGGAAGCGTTGAATGCTCTGGCAATCGATGCCGCGATCTTCGATGTATCGCCTCGCTTCCGCAGCATCGGGTGATTGCAAGAAGCATTGATGGTACTGCTCCATCGCCCACTGAACGGCTTGGAACAGGCTTCGCTTGGAGTCGATGTCCTCTTTGCGGAACCCTTTTCGCTCCTCGATCACGATCCCGGCTCGATCCGCTAGTAGTCGAAGAGCCTCTGGGAAGGAAACACCTTCCTTTTGCATGACGAAACTAAAGACATCCCCGCCGACATCGCAGACAAAGCACTTCCAAGTCTGTCGTTCGGGATTGATTTGCAGGCTTGGGCGACGGTCGTCGTGAAAAGGGCAACGCGCGACAAATCCGCGTCCTTGACGGCGAACATCCACATAGCTCCCGATCAGATCGACGATTTGTATCGCCAATCGGACCCGTTCCCTCGTGTCGTTGTCGAACGTGATTGCCATCAGGTCTCCCGGCGTGGGGTCCGTCCTCATCCAGCCTCGAGCCATCCATAGCCCGGGCAAAGAGTATTTCAAATTCGATGCGTTGGAGTCAACACCAGTTTCTCCAATTTCTCAAATGCCCGCAAACAGCCTCAGTCCTCAAAGCTAGCTGCGTTCACTCGCTCGCCAATAGTAGGGGTAATCATGGCATCGATAACCGACTGCGGCGTGTCCTTTGGGATACGATAACCTTTGGCGTCGCAATCCATCACAACCACATGATCTCGATGATGACCTCCGATGGTTTTCATCCCTTTATTTCCGATGGTCACGGCGCCAAGACTGATGTCGATATCGCCCGGTTGTGTCCAAACAACACCATCGCAGAGGGTTTCGACGAGCAAGATTGTCGGAGAATCGACAACCTGACTTTTTGATAATGGACCCGTTGGGGGGAACACCGTGTTGGGGCCAACGATAAGGACATAGTTAGGCTCATTGTTCTGCTTCGCTTGGTCGGAGTTGGGGCTCGCGAACGCAGTAGGCATTTCTCGAACCAAGGATTGGTTGGCAGGGCTGTCCCAAGGTTGGTCGAGTTGGAACCTCTTGTGAAGATCCTCGTATCCCATGAAGGGAAGGATGAGGACTCGCCACGAGTAAAGTTTTCGCCCGTTCGCATCGGTCACAACGGGTGGTGGATAGGTTCCATAGCGAGCGGAGTAATCGTTCAGAGCCTCGACGATCACACGCATATTGTCGATGTCTTTGCGTTGGGCGGCGACTGAGAATCCGCGTTGGATACCTGGTAACACAAACCAAAGGGCTCCGATGATGGTTCCGATGAAAAGTGTCGCCAATGACAAGCCGATAGCTAGAACCATCCCGCGCTGCGCAGGGGACGGTGGGGATTGGATCGCGCGGGGTGCTTTGCCGGTTTGGATGGACGCGACCAATACACC
>CAYXFO010000166.1:0-2330 GCA_964464255.1 uncultured Pirellula sp. | reverse complement strand
AGAGTCAGATGTGTATAAGAGAAACACCAAAACACCATTCTCATTTCGGGTCGGCATGACTACGTGACGACCGCAGTGAACGCATGGGCCCGCTTGACCGAGATACTCGTCGGCAACTTTGGTCTTGGTGTAACAGAATGGACAGACGAACTCGAATGGCATGTCACGAAGCCTCGCCAGAAATCATGCGGTCTTCTTACCGATAAACTGATAGTATGGAGTACGCATGAGGGGCATGTAAGGAACTTTCGCCTTCTTTTCGTGCAATAGAACTGTTTCGAAGCGGCGCTGCAGATACGGCAAATGGTCGGGGTTCGGGAATACGTTGTCGCTTGAGAACCAGATCGGCCAAAACGTTCGCGTGCTCCAACCATGGCGAGCCATCGACTCGGATGGGTATTTCCTAGCAACATAGAAATCGATGATGCCGATCTGCCCTCCAGGTCGGAGAATGCGATACGCATTATCAATCGCTGCGAACCAATCTGGGATCATCGTTAATGAGTAGGAGAAGGTGACGACATCGGCCGAGCCTTCAGGAGGCGTCCACTGCGTGGCGTCTGCAGTCACCGCTTCCACATTGGTCCAACCATTTTTGTCAGAACGGGCTCGCACAACGTCTAATAGTGAAGTGGCAAGATCCACGACATAGATGCGATCGAACGTTCGAATGGCATCGCCGATGCATTCAAGGTTCGCGCCGGTTCCGCCACCAAAGTCCACCCAAACACGCCCTCCTTCTTTCCCGAGCGTGCTGTAGACCTCTTCGCGGCCTTGAAGTAAGCGTTTGCGAAAATCATCGTACCCGGACGCTTGACCAGAGTAAAAATTCTCCATCCGCTGTGCGTGATTGGCTCCTCGCACCGGACGTAGAGCGAGATGGTAGAGGATTCTCAGATCGTTCAGTAGAGCCATGTTCGTCAGGTACTTGCAAGAAAGGGTCGATCGACCGATGGGATCCTTTGACCTGATCTGTTTAGGTGCGGCGGTTCCATAGAAGATTCAGGAACCGGATGGATTGAATCCATCCGGCCTGAATCCGCAATTTTTGTAGTCCGTAGCCTAGAAGCCCTTAAAGGGGTGGGCGGCCGTATCTTTGCTCGCGAGCATTTGATCGGCGGTGGGGAGGCCCTTCATCGCGTTGGCTATCGCATCTACGGTAGCTTGATAGTTGTACTCGTAGATCTTGCGATCGTCGTTGGCAGCCGGGTGGATGAAGACACCGCATACGACGACAAGATTCTCGGCTTGATCCTTCGGAATGACACCGCTGGCAACGCTGTCGGCAACTGCCTTGGCGACGGCTGCTTGTGCAGGGCCGAACATTTGGACCGCCTGTTTCATTCCCTTGATGGTCACTTTGGTGATCATGACCGTTGCTGGCTTTACGGCAACGTTGGGGGCGAGGACCGCCAACAGGTTGGTGTGGCCGGAGCTTTGAGTGGCCAGAGCGTTGGCGAACGCAACGCCGACAGGACCGTCCTTGCTTCCGATCATCAAGTCGATGTGAGCGATCTCATTCCCTTCGCCCACAAGGGCTTCCCCGACATACATGGACATACTTGCTACCCCGAAAATGAGGATGTAAATGGTTTCTCCGCGAACAACACGCGTTTCTGAACATCAGAGAGTAGCAAACCGCTACATTCTTGCAACGCAACCCGCGATTAAGATAAACCGAAGGCCCGATTTTGCTGGATTTCTGGGCGGGATAGTCTGCAGTTTCCCACCCTTTTCCGTTGGAAATTCGCTTCTGCTCGACTACAGTAAAGGAATTCCAGAACCATTCCGAGCGACCGGCATGCCGGTTGCTCAACAAGAAAAAAGGAAAGACTCGCCGTGGTTTGCTCCTCGCCTGCCTCGTCGTTTCGGGTCTGAAACTAATCTACAAGGGTATTTCCTATGAGACGATTCCTATTCCATGTCGCGTTGGTGATCGCCGTGGCTAGCTGGGGTAGTACCACGATTTTGGCCGATGAGTCCGCTCCGGTTGGATCCAAAGACAAACCTTCTACGAAGACAAAAGCCAACAGGGGAAAGCCTGCTGCGAAAGAGAAGGAAACGCAACCTGTCAAACAAATTGAAATGTTCGCGGCCATGGATGAAGGATTAATTTCGGTCGATTACATCGGTAAGGACGCCACTCAAGCCAATTTGATTTTCCGCAATCGAGGAGATGCTCCCCTAGATGTAGCATTGCCAAATGTGTTCGGGGCTGTTCCCGTCCTTCAGCAAGGAATGGGTATGGGTGGCATGGGAGGCATGGGCGGCATGGGAGGCATGGGAGGTATGGGCGGTATGGGAGGTATGGGTGGCGGCGGTATGGGTGG
>CAYXFO010000165.1:0-8959 GCA_964464255.1 uncultured Pirellula sp. | reverse complement strand
ACGACGTGAGGGGGAAGATCGGATTTGCGTCCCAATAGATAACTGATCGCGCTACCGACATGGGGAGTATTGACCCCTCCCTGAAACTGGCGACCGGTTTGCATGATCTGCCAACCGGCGTCATGGACCGCCGCACCTCGATGGAAACAGGATCGCACCAACGAAAAACGATCAGCGATTTCGGCGTGCCTCGGGAAGATTTCCGAGATTTGAATGCCATCCGCTTTGGTAGAAATCGGTTTGAAAGGGCCGCGAATCTCAGCCGGTGCGTCAGGCTTCATATCGAATGTGTCGAGATGACTCGGTGCACCGAGATTGAAGATCATGATGGCCGATCGTTTCGATTTCGATGGATCGACTGCACCGGCCTCGCTCGCGGCGAGATATTTAGGAAGCCCCAGTCCGATAGCTCCCAAGCAACCTACCTGCAGGAAATCTCTGCGCATCACTCCGTTGCAGGTTTGCGCAGAACCCTTGCCGATTAACGTTAACATCGATTCGATCCTCGCCGAGGTTTAGGAATGCATGACTGGGAGGTGTAAGTATAACTTATTGGTTCGACGATTGCTGTTCGACGATCCGATAAAGGTCCAGGTCCTCGCGACCGCCAATGATCGCGAACACTTGACGAATCTGCTCGAACGCTCTGGGTAATCCAACACCCGCCCCTTGACCGATTGGGCTGGCACGGAGCACGTAATATCCGGGCTCCGCAGTAATCACCCGCGTCTGAAGCGTGTTGATGAACTGCTCTGTTTCCGTTGAATCGTCACCCGGAAGGACCGCACCATTCGGGCTGACCCAAGCATCCGCATGGCAATGCAGTTCGGGACCAACCGATCGATACCGGTAGCCAGTACGCCGCATCGCGACGTCCGTATCGAGTTCGACCGTCGAGTCATCTTCTTTGAGGAGTTTCCAGCGAAAGGTTCCTCCTTCGTTCCTCGAGATCGATTCAACTCCGAGGGTTTGAATGCACAACACATTTCGGAGCGACATCGCATCGATGCGAGCTCGCAATTCCAAAGCCCGATCGGACGCTGAGACTTCGCTGAGGCGGACCATCCAAACCAATCGCGTATCAGGATCTGTCCCGAAATGAATCAACCAATCCTCAACGCACTGACAAGCCATCGCGTCTTCGCCGACCAATCCGAGTCGCTTACCTACAAAATGCTTTGCCTCGTACTTGCGGTCTCCCGGTGCGTGTCGCAAGAAGTCTGTTTCGAGTTCGTGTTCTCCGATGGCGAGCCCGCCACCGGGACCGATACCGATGGACTCGATGGCATGACCTCGGCAATCGAGAATGCAATCACCTCGCGCGGTCCAGTGGCCGCGATGCTGTCCCTGCACCAACACGCGAAATTCGTCGTTGCATCGCTCTTGAGGAATCACTCCATCGCGGCGATGCGTTCGGATTCGCGAGACGTCGATTACCGGGCTCAGGAAATGGATGTCATCGAAAAGGAGATCGGTCTTGGCTAGCGGCAGGAGATATTCCTCAGCGTATTCGCGGCCAGTAAAGAATCGTTCGGGGTCGGGGCGTTTATAGTCTGGGTTCTGTGCGGCGATCGCAGCATGTCCCAACGAGGTCGTGACTTGGGAAACCGGAAGTGCGAGCGGACGATCATGCCAATCGAGCATGCGATGTGCGACTCGACGAGTTTCAAAGATAGAAACATAGTAGCCGAGAAAACGCGCATAGAGGGCGGCTTCGATGCCAACAGGACCGCCTCCGATCACAAGGATCGTAGCTGGCGATTCCATCTCGGGATCCCAAGGTAATTCGCCCCAAGGAAGTTTATTCGTCATGGCAGCGCGATACCACCCAAGGAATACTCGACCGATTGCTGCATGATCGACTGCGGTGCAATGAATACAAAACGGTATCCGGCTAGGCTTTCTTCGACTTCGAAAAGAAAGGCCAATCCAACATCTTGGTCCGTGATCCGGTTGGTCGACCAGCCAGCGTGCTGGAGGCGATTTCCTTTGTCATCTTCAAGGTACGCATCGATCATGGAGGTCCAACCTTGCATCGAGTCGGTCGATTGTTCACCGCGGAGCGCAACGCCCACGAGGATTTCGTAAACGTCCCGGTTCTTGCGAGAACGCTCGAGGGTCACCTGCAGATCCCCATTGGACGAGGTAACATTCTTCGCAGTATCGAGATCTTTGAAACTGATCGCGACCGGTTTACCGGGCATAACGCATAGAAAATTGCCTCGCCATTCCGTGATCTCTTTGGCCGATCGCGAAGGGCGATCGAACTGGATGAGGGAGGTAAGTTGCGATCCGCTGGTGGTAAAGTCGGTCCCTTGATCCTTCTTGGGACGCAAGATCTCGCCGTTGTCGCACTTGAGTTCCAATCCCTCCAATTCATAGCGAATGAAGACGGGATTGAGGCGAGGCTCCCACGACAAGGAGAGTTCGATGCTCGTCGCATTCAGGTCGGGTTCATACTGCCGCTGTTCCTTGGTCACTGCGATAGGTTCGAGCCGAAAACTTCCTGAGTAACTGGCCATCACAAAACGTTGGGGCATGAATTCATTGCGTGCAATCAATCTCAAGTCGTCTCCATCATTGGGTACAATCGTCAGCGAAAGCTTGTCGAGAATTTCGTCGAGAGCTTCCCAGTACAACATGTCCTCAAGCTCGAGGTCGATCTGCGTATCGAGACGGGGAACATTCGCGAGTTGAAGCGTGTTGCCCGATTGCTCAGCCAGGGACTCCAACGCCTCTTTGCCGATCATCTTGCCAACAATGTTGACCCGCGCGGGTTTCGAGACGATTGCTTTGTCCCGCTCGAGAAGAGTACCGCGGATACGGTCCAGTCGGATTCGAAATTCGTCCGAGTCATCGTCGGAGCTTGCAGGCAGATAGGGAATCGCGAGCGAACCGAGGGCCATCAAGTCTTTCTCAGCCGTATCTCTTTCCACTTCGCGATCCGCATCCAAGGACTTGGCTAACTCACCAACCCAACCGCGGAGTACTTCTTTACGGTAGCCCTGTGCGAGAGTTTCCTCGGAAGTATTCGATTTACGCCAACGTTTTCTCTTTCCTTGGCCTTGCGATTCGGTGCCGCCGAGCAATCCCATCGTGCGGACGGTCGAGCGAGAGATCTCCAGTTGCTTTCTCTCCGCGAGATCTTCTGGAAGTGCGGTCGTGATTGCATCGAGCCAATCGGTGCGAGTTTCTTCGTACCCCATCTCGATCAATTGCGATTCGATGTCGGGCATGTGAGCGGCGCCATAGATGATGCCGATGCTCTTGACCTCGGGCTCTTTTTCGAGGATCGCTCTGAGATCGCTGATCACGACTTGATTGCGGTCCTTGATGATGACCTTGGCGAATGGATCGTTGCTCGATTCCTGCAACTGGATCGGGGATGCGCCCAAGATATCGATGAAGAAAGCCTTGCCTGCATTTTTTAAGCCGGGGATCGTTTGAGAAAGCTCGGAAATCGTTTCCAAGACGCGAGCAGGCATCCAAGGATCCGCGTTCTTCTTTTGTTCCTCCGGCATACCTTCGGCGGCAAAGCGTTCGTTTACTTGATCGTCCGAGAGATCGCTGCTTCGCCAATTGGCTTTGTTGTGCTTCTCGACTCTGCCTTGGAAGATCAGGCCGAGGTATTCGGCGATGCGAGGCATACTGTTCGGGTCGGAATTGCCCATGATCATCGGGGGTTGTTCGGAAAGTCGAATGTCAGCGTCTTCGCCGACACCTCCTTCTGCCTCGTCCGCGCCCAGGGAGATGATTTCGAGGATCTCATTGGGGCCACGTTTGGGAGAAGCCTCCGAATCTTCGTCCTCGGTTTGCTCCCGTTCGATAACAGAGAATTCAAACTCGTTTCCCCACGCGTCTTTGGAAAGTCTGTCGGCGAACGGGCGAAGGTCATCATACTGTTTCAAAATATCGTCAAATTTGGTAGGCAGCTTTCCATTCTCGACTGCGTAGCCTCGAGCATGCATAGCGAGACTGTGCAAACGCATCTTGGTTGTATCGATTTTCCATTGTGCGGAGTTGGTATCCTGCAACGAGTATTCTGGTCGCCCGGTACCCGCTGGCAGTACCACCTCGAACAGGACGACATCCAGGGGATCCAACAACACTTGATGCCGTTCATAGAATGAGCGATCGGCGATATGGATCATTGCGTGCGTGGTGACGACAGGTCCAGAACGATCTTTGCGTTCAAATCGGCGAACAGGAAACTGCAGAATGAGTTTGCCCGTTTCCTTGTCATCGACGATGCGCTCGTAGGTTTTCCTCTCAGGCGTCTGCGCTTCGGTGGCCTGCGTTGCGAGTAGGATCGCAACCAAAAATGCGGCCCAAGCGGATAGAGTGTGCGCCGCGAGGAATCGTGTCCGCGTTGAACGTGTGATTTTTTCTTGTGGAAAATGCGGGGTCATATCCTGCTCCGTAAGAATCGCACGTTCAAGAAGACCATGCGCGGTTAAGAGGTTTTCTGTCCCTTCATCTGCAACAGCAGTCGGCCGGGGCTACCCATGATATTGTAGCCCGAATCGACGTGCAGGATCTCGCCGGTGATGCCGTTGCTGTAGTCGCTCAGCAGGTACGCACCGCTGCGCCCCACTTCCTCGTGCGTGACACAACGGGCCAGAGGGGCGACGTAATCGTAATATTCCTGCATTTCGCCGACACCGGCCGCAACGCCCGCCAACGTTTTCAGCGGTCCTGCGCTAACGGCATTGACCCGGATACCCCGTTGGCCGAGATCGAATGCGAGATATCGGACGGAGGCATCCAGGGCCGCTTTGCAAACACCCATGACATTGTATCCCGGCACGCATTTCTCGCCGCCGAAGTAGGTCATCGTCAGGACGGATGCGTTGTCCTTGAGGATCCCGCGAGCGGCGTTGGTGACCGCGAGCAAACTGTACACGCTGACATCCATCGCCAGTTTGAATCCCGCGCGGCTCGTTTCCACCGTGTCACGCGATAGATCCTCGCGATCGGCAAACGCGATCGAGTGCAGAAGGAAGTCGATCTGGCCGAGCTCTTTGGCTGCCACGTCCATGAACTCCTTGATCTGCGCGTCGTCTTGGACATCGAGAGAGTGAAGAAAAGCGGTTTGGCTGGTGTAGTTTTCGATGCACTTGGTGACTCGCATCCGATTCTTCTTCTTTTCATCTTCCGCGCGATCAGGGAGGTGAGAAAACCCGCAGGTTCCACCGTGCTCCATGATCTCCTTGGCAATGGCCCAAGCGATCGAACGGTCGTTGGCAACACCAAGAATCAAACCCTTCTTACCTTCAAACAACTTCATGAGTCTCTTTCCTGTTTTCTGTTCGTGTGAATTGATTTAGGGTAACGGCCATTCAGCAGGTTTCACAGGCCCCACCCTCCGCGATACTCACGGGATCGGGGTCCGCATGTACTGGTTCGCGATTGTCGACGTCCGCTTGAGTGGGAAAGAACCGATCGACAACATCGTAGAATTCAGGTTGCGTCTCGACCCGAGAGATATGCGCTCGGAAATGGCGAGCTCCCGGTTTGTTTTGTGCATAGCAACAAGCGAACTTGCGCATCAGCATGGTCCCTCGTTGCACACCGAACCGTTCGACGACCAAATCGTAGTGATGCATCATGATGCTCCGTTGCTCGTCGATGCTCGGATCGGGAGGGATCGGTCGGCCTTCAAGTGCTGCGGCAGCTTGGGCGAACAACCACGGTTTGCCGAGAGCCGCGCGGGCAATCATGACTCCATCGACGTTATAGTATTGGTAGGCGTGACGGACTTGTTCTGCGGTTTGAAGATCGCCGTTGCCGATGATCGGCATGCGATGCAGGTGTTGTTTGATTTCGGAAATGCGAGACCAATCGGCAGAGCCTTTGAAAAAGTCTTCTGCGGTTCGACCGTGCACGGTCAAGGCAGCGGCCCCCGCGCGCTCGACGGTTTGAGCGACCGCAATGTAATTCATCGTGTCGCGAGTGCATCCGAGCCGCATCTTGGCCGTTACGGGAGTCGGAGCACAGACCTCGACCAATCGAGAGATGATGGCGTACATGCGATCCGGATCGCGAAGCAGATAGGAACCGCTGTGCGCCTTTTCGGTGACTTGCTTTACCGGGCAACCGAAGTTGATGTCGACCACGCTGACGCGGTACTCTTCGACCAGACGACGGCCAACCTTGGCCATGGTGTCCGGATCGTTGTCCCAGATCTGGACTGCAAGCGGACGCGGTTCGTCTCGAACACCCCAAAGTCGGTCGGGATGCTCGCAGTCATGCTCATCGAGCCAGACGAATCCGCGTGCATTGACCATTTCGGTGGCTTGGAGGCCGGAACCACCGAACTCCCGAACGATTTGGCGGAAGGCGTAATTGGTGTACCCGGCCATGGGCGCCTGCAGAATCGGTGGGTAAACCGCCATCGGGCCGATATGGATCGGCGCGGGAATCCGATGGGGCATCCCCGAAGACGAAACGCCGGGTGCGTGATCGGAGTTATTTGTCGATGAGCCAAGTGCGGAGTCCATGCGTAATACTTTACTCGTTTCCCGGCGACTCGCCGAGTCCAACCTATTTCCAGCAAACTTTGGCACCGGTCGGTCCTTAAGCATGGGTCTAAGCAAGCAACCTCCCCCATGCGTCCCGTTTGTCGCAGCCTTTAGTGCCGACGAAGATCTTCTGGCATCGATCTGGGAGCAGCTTCAACAAGCCTGGGGCCCGATCGCCGACCTCAGTCCGGCTTTCGATTTCGTGGAATCCGAGTACTATCACGCGACCATGGGAACGGGGCTCAAAAAGCAACTGGCTCTGTTCCGCGACCTCTGCGACCCGTCCGATTTGTCGGATCGCAAGCTTTTCTGCAATCAACTGGAATCCAAGTTCGCCGTGGTATCGTCCCCTTCTCGTCCTGTGAACATCGACCCGGGCTATGTCAGCCTGACCAAACTGGTATTGGCTTCGACCAAGAACCGGGAACATCGCATCTATCTGAGGGATGGCGTTTACGCGGAAGTTACCCTGGCCTTTCGCGATCAAGCCTGGCAGCCGATGCCTTGGACGTATGCTGATTACCGCAGGGATGATTTCCGAGCCTTTCTGGCATCCGCTCGTCGTCGTTTCGCTCAGTCCATCCCGCCGAAGAACGCAAGCCGCGAGAATGCAAGCCGCGATGGGTGCTCGGATGAATGAACCACTCTGGGGCGTACTTTTGGTGACAGTGATACCGGCGTTTCTCGTGTCCGTGCTCGCGACAGGATGGATCGCGCGTCATGCAAGTAAACTGGGACTGTTGGATCGACCCAACGCTCGGAAAGTTCACACCACACCGATTCCATTGGGAGGCGGAATCGGTATTTGGTTAGGTGTAGTCGTCGTATTTGCGATGGGATCATTGACCACGTGGATACTGGCCAGCAACATGGACTTGGCAAGAACGTTCTTGCCCGAGTCGGTCTCGATCTACTTGCCGGGTCTGCTCTCTCGGATCGGATCGATATGGCTATTGATTGCAGGTGGGACCGTGCTCATGGTACTCGGGTTGCTCGATGATCGCTTCGGTCTGGATTGGAAACTCCGACTCGCAGTCGAGATCGGAGTCGCCAGTGCCATCGTTTATGGGCAACATCTGCAGTTGACCGCCTATATCGATGCGCCGTGGCTGACGTCGATCCTGAGTGTTCTGTGGATCGTGATGTTGATCAATTCGTTCAACATGTTGGATAACATGGATGCATTGAGTGGAGGGGTCGCATCGATCATTTGCGCGATGTTGTCGGTGATGTTGCTGAGCACCCCGGAATCGTCCATGGGTCAACCTCAGTTATTCGTCGCAGCGATGATGTTGACCTTGCTCGGAGGGTTGCTCGGATTTCTCAAGCACAATTGGCCTCCAGCGAAGATATTCATGGGGGATGCGGGGAGTTATTTCGTCGGCTACTGGATCGCGATCGGGACGTTGCTGTCCACGTATCCCGATGCACGGGGTGCGACGCCGCATGCGGTCCTAGCTCCACTGTGTTTACTGGCAATTCCACTGTACGACATGGTGAGCGTCATTTGGATCCGAATTCGTGAAGGGCGGAGTCCTTTCCAGGCAGACAAGAAACACTTCTCGCATCGCTTGGTGGAACTGGGAATGTCCAAGACGCAGGCGGTGGCAACGATCTACTTAGCGACCCTGACGTGCTCGTTGGGGGCTCTCATCTTGCCTCGCACCGACATGATTGGCGCGGGGATTGTTGTTTCGATCGTTCTAGCGATGCTTTCCCTGATCGCCGTCCTTGAAAGCTTGACTGCGGGAACCGATCGATGACACCGATGGCTGGCGCAACGTCGTGGTGGCGGGAATTGCCTTGGTTGGCCGCGGCGGCGATGACACCGGCTGTTTTGTTGCTTCAGCATCTGGATCCATGCGATTCCGCCGCTGCGATCTCGATGGGAAACTCGATGGTGCACATTGGGCTTACCCTGACACTCGGGATGCTCACTTGCCTAGGTTTTGCACTCCAACAGGGTGGCGTAGCTTCGAGTGATTCCACAGTTCGAAAGAGACGAATGAAGCGCGTCCTCGCGATCGTGTGCTGTTTGGCAATCGCATGGTTGGCGATTTCTACGATCGCAGTCGCGGGAAGAGGGAACGTGCGTTATGCGGTCAATGGTTTTTGGCAGTGGACATCCATGTTGGTTTGGTCGGCAAGTGCCTGCATGATGGCGACTCGTCCCGGCTTCGGTCGTTTAGCGATCATTGCAGCATTGGCTTTGGGAGTCGCCATTTCAAAGATCAAATCGTCTTGGGATGAATCCTTGGGTTGGGACCAAGCCAACCGAAGCGCTAAAGCGATTACTGCCCCGACCGTCAGCAAAAAGGGGATTCCTCCGGCATGGGCCGTCTCCAGAAGAAAGTTATGCGGGTCCGCCGGTGATTCGGCCGCTGTTGGCAACTTCACATGCAAATAGGTGGATTGAAAATTTCCAACGCCATATCCCA
>CAYXFO010000164.1:0-8973 GCA_964464255.1 uncultured Pirellula sp. | reverse complement strand
AGACAATGTCCTACACTGGGCCGTTGCCGGTACCGCTCATGGACTATGTTTTGAGCGTCGAGGCCCAGGCAGGCAACTTTTCGCCAGTTACAGAATCGCACCTCCGAGCCGCCCTGAGCAAAGTGACCTTCGATGCCAGTCTGCTCGATTTCCTCGGGCCTGCCGTCAATAGCAACTCGGGTATCTTCCTGTATGGACCGCCCGGCAATGGCAAATCGACGATCGCCAGGTGCCTTGCCACGTGTCGTGGCGATGACATCTGGATCCCCCACGCAATCATCGATGACGGCATGATCATCAAGTTTTTCGACCAGACGTATCATACGCCAACAGGGATGCGTTCCGAAACCGACAACTTCATCGCGACCCAGGAACACGATCAGCGGTGGATTCGCGTACGGCGGCCATCGGTGATCGTAGGTGGTGAGTTGACGATGGACAGCCTGGAAATCCGACACGATGTACGAAGCAATGTTTGCGAGGCCCCGCTTCAACTGAAAAGCAATTGCGGGTGCCTCCAGATCGACGACTTCGGCCGGCAACAGATAGCGCCAGCCGAATTGCTCAATCGCTGGATCGTTCCACTGGAGAGCCGTCAAGATTACTTGATGCTCCCTACGGGCAAAAAGATCTGCGTGCCATTCGAACAAATCACTCTCTTCTCGACCAACCTCGAACCGGATCAGTTGGTGGATGAAGCATTCATGCGACGCGTTCCCTTCAAGATTCAAGTTGGGGACCCGAGCCAAGAGGAGTTCATCGAACTGTTTAGGCGAGTTTGCGAGAGTTCCGAGATACCCTGGAGTCTCGCTGCGATTGAGCGTCTGATTGAGAAGCATTATCGACAGGCAAATCGCCCGTTCCGGCGCTGCCATGCGAGAGACCTAGTCCATCAAATCGAGTGCTTGTGCGCCTACCGAGGGGAACCCATGGAATTGCGGAACGATCTGGTGGACAAAGCGGTCCAGAACTACTTCGGTTCAAGCGGACAAAGTACAAAGTTTGGAGTTGGCAACTCAAGCAATCGGACCCAAAGCACGCAAGGAACCGCGCAACCGACCTTCGAGCGGCACGGTAAAACCATCGTACTCCCCTCGCTGGAAACCAACCGTCCGGAAATTCGCATGAAACCCTCGCCCACCAGCCAACGTTCGAGTATCCCGCAGATTCCAACGGATGCTGAAACGAACTCCCCGCGAAGACCCTCCACGACGTAAGATCGATCGATGACGTGTCTCGTACTTCAACCAGGATTCCAACCCTTCCCAGGCTATGTGCTCAAGGACAAGCTCGGCTCGGGAGGATATGGAGAAGTATGGTCCGCCGACGCCCCTGGAGGACTGACCAAGGCGATCAAGTTTGTCTTCGGAAGCATCGATGATCAACGGGGTTCAACCGAACTGCGCAGTCTGAATCGGATGCGCAAGCTGAACCATCCTTTTCTACTTTCTATCGAACGTGTCGAAGTTGTAGACACGCAACTGGTCATCGTAACCGAACTAGCGCAGGGCTCTCTCTACGACCGATTTCTAGAGTACCGCGAGAAGGGCTACATCGGGATCCCGCAAGAACGGCTGCTGCAATACCTCGCCGACGCAGCTGATGGCCTGGATTATCTCTGCCAAGAACACGGCCTACAGCACTTGGATGTTAAGCCGGGCAATTTGCTGCTGGTCGCCGATCGCGTGAAGGTCGCTGATTTCGGACTGATTAAAAATCTACAAACGGTCAGCCAGTCCGCAAAGAATGGCTTGACTCCTATGTATGCGGCACCGGAAATGTTCGACGGTCGCCCAAGCCCGAGTAGCGACCAGTACTCGCTCGCCGTTGCCTACGTTGAACTCCTCTCGGGCAATCTACCATTCCGTGGTAGAACCTGCGCGCAGCTCGCCAACGAACATTTAAACAAAGCTCCTAACCTCGATTCGATTCCTGTCATTGAACGACCCGTTTTGGCCAAAGCGCTCGCCAAAAAACCGATCATGCGATTCGGTTCCTGCCGTGAATTCGTACGTGCCCTCGAGGACTGCCGAACGGAAAAGAAGTCGCCCGGCCCCAAATTGAAATCCCGATTTGCACCGGGCGAATCACGAAACGCAGGTGACATCCAAGTTGCATCGCTCGAGAATATTCAACAAAGCGATGGCATTCGAGCAAAGAACGCGAAGCCCCTTCGACTCCTCTCACCCTTGCCGCCCCTGGCGTCCAATGACAAGACCAAAGATGAGAAGGTTCTGTTCATCGGACTCGGCGGCACGGGCGGTTCAGCGATTCAATTGCTTCGCATGCGCTACGAACAGAGCAATCCCACTGCACCCGCCAATCGCAAACCGAGAACTCTGTACATCGATACCGATGGGGAATCGATTGAGCAATTGACCTCCATGAGAAATCTTCAAGCGATACCGCATGAGGACACTCTAGCGATTCGACTGCAGTCGGCGCAGTATTTTCGGCATTGCAAATCTCCCGATGTGAATCGGATCTCTCGCAGGTGGATCTACAACATCCCGCGATCCCAAAAGACCGAAGGTGTTCGCCCGCTCGGACTGCTCGCTTTCCTGGACAATGCCCGCCAGTGTTACGAGACCCTCGTTAGGTCGATAGAAGGACTCTTCGAAGACAACAACGAAAACATCTCGCTCAAGGTTTACTTGATGACATCGGCGCATGGCGGTACCGGCGGCGCAATCCTTTGCGAAATCGGTTACTTGCTTCGACACATTGCTCTGTCCCTGGAACTACCGATCGAAATCCAAGCCATGCTGCTGTGCGCGTCGAGTCCTGAAAAAGGCCCCGCAGGCTTGGAAGTAGCATCCGCCGTAGCTTGTCTGGAGGAAATCGAAAAACACTTCAGTGTCGGAGGGCTCCACGAACCGCTTCATAGCATCCCGCACTATCAGTCGTTCAATCAAGTTCCATTCGATCAGCTGACCCTCCTGTATGGTGGAGTCCTTGGTCAAAAAAGGGATTGGCTCACTTCCATCGAAAATCTCGTCGATTACGTTCGCTCCCAAGAGCAAACCGACCTGGGCAAACGACTCTCGAAGGCACGCGAAGGGGCGAAAGAAGGAGCGAATGAGAAAGAACAGCAGCACGATCATTCTTGGTTGAGCGCCGTTGGCTTTAGGCGATTGAATCTCCCTTCCCACAGCGACAGTATTGGATTAGCAAACCGAGGGTGCTTAGATGCTCTAAAAAACTGGACTACCCTCATCAAAAAACAAATCGGCGATACTCAATCGCTGGAGCACCATCGCAAATCCGTAAAGAACGCACCCTCAGATCTCGCTTGGACAAACGACTTGTTTCGTGGGCAACAGCTATCACCCACTCCGTGGATTCGTCGAGTGATCGCTGCGCTCGCACCTCTTGAAACCAAGCCTCTATTGACCGTTCCTGATCCACCACCCACGCGAGTCAAGGATGAACCTCCCGCTATGGAGTGGGTCCTGAGCGATGATGAAATCGAAGATATCGAAGCCATTGCCTCGCAATTGAATTACGACCCCGAGAAAGCCAAGCAATCGATTCTGGACTTGCTTTCCTCATCCACGCTTCAGCTTTGGGCTTGGATCGAACAGAGCGTGCTGAGTACACTTCCGGGCTGGAAGCATTTCGGAAAAATCATGGGGGGAATCGAGCAACGTTTCGATTTCAATATCGAGAGGATCACGACAGTTGCACGACAGATCAAAGAGAAACGGGAAGCCATCTTGGAGGACGTCTACTACTCCGACCAGGCTCGCATCCCCGATGTCGATCTTACGCTCGATACCATGCTTCTCGAGATCCGATTTCATGTGCTAGCCGCCAACCTTCAGAGCAAGCTCGAAACGAATCTAAACGAAATCGCCTCGCGTTGGCTTAGACAATCGCTCCGAATGCTTAGTGAAATGACGGAGGTCACGGCCCAACTGATGACTGAGTTGGGAATTCAGCAAACTGGATTCGAAGATGAAGAAGAAATCACCGGGTTGATTCTCAATCCGTTCTACTGCGAGGCGATCAAGTTCCTGCGAGATTCCTCGTATTCCAGACTTTCGGACTGCTGGAATCTGCCCCCGGATTCCCGACGTCGTGTTGCTCCCGAGTGCAAAGAGATCCGAGGATTGGTTCGACACGTTGCTTGCACTCAGCCTCCGGATGAGACCGATTCCAATTCCACGATCTTGAATGGGCCGAGCAGAGCGAAAGGGACTGCTGGCGACATGAATTTCTTTCAGGATCGCTTTGGCTGGAATACGATCTTCCGGCCGGTAAGCGAAGGGGACAACACGGAGGATGGATCGGAAAATAGCGAAGCCTCCCAATCGATCAATTCGAACCTGACCGACGAGTTCCGCCGCGCTCTGCCAAAGCTGATGAAGAGTGGAGGTGCGGTGCGAAACATTCTGATGATTGGAAGCCGAATTGAATCGGTCTTGGAGCCAACCCACTTCCAGCAAATCAAAAACTGTCGAGCTACGACCATCTCGGACCCAATCCCTACTCGCTGTTCGATTTTCTCAATCGGCGAACAGATCAACTTGTCCGAGTTGATTCAATGTACCTGGACCCCAACTCCAGCCCTCGAGGAGCTAACTCGAAGGCTGAAAATAAGTCAGGTAACGGAATGAATTCGTTTCAGGACGCGCTGGCTGCCATCGGTTCAGTGGCCTGATTGTTCTCGCGATTCTCGCCGCGGAACTCTAAGCGAACGACCTTGCCATCGCTATCCTTGAAGGCATCGATCACGATGGTGTTCTTTCCTTCGAAAGCACCTCGGAGCAATTCCTCCGCAAGAGGATCCTCAATTCGCTGCTCGATGGCACGTCGCAACGGCCGGGCACCGTAATCCAAGTTCGATCCTTGCTTGATAATGAATTCCTTGGCTTCCTCAGTGAGATCGATCTCATAACCGCGTTCTCGCAGCCGGTCGCGAACTTTGTGCAATTCAAAGTCGATGACCTTCTTCAAGTCTTCCTTGTTGAGGTGACGGAAGATGATCACATCATCCAATCGGTTGAGGAATTCGGGGCGGAACACGCGCTCGATCTGATCCATGACCCGCAGCTTCATGCTCTCATAGGAAGCATCATCGTTTGGCTTCTGAAAACCGAAGGCAGATTCGTTCTTGATCGCCTCAGCGCCCGCGTTGGTGGTCAAGATCAAGATGGTGTTGCGGAAATCGACGTTTCGTCCGAAGCTGTCGGTTAAACGCCCTTCTTCCATCACTTGCAAAAGCATGTTGAACACATCGGGGTGGGCTTTCTCGATTTCGTCGAGCAGCACAACTGCGTAGGGGCGGCGACGAATCTTCTCGGTCAATTGACCTCCTTCTTCGTATCCAACGTAGCCCGGAGGGGCACCGATCAATCGACTGACGTTGTGCTTCTCCATATACTCGCTCATGTCGATATGGATCAACGCGTCGGAGTCTCCGAAGAGCGATTCGGCGAGCGCCTTAGCGAGCAACGTCTTACCTACACCGGTCGGACCAGCGAATACAAAGCAACCGGTGGGTCGCTTGGGATCCTTCAGCCCGCTTCGGCTTCTACGGACTGCCTTGGCAACCGCCGATACGGCTTGATCTTGACTGACGACCCGTTTGTGGAGTTCCTGCTCCATGCTCATCAGACGCAGCGAGTCTTCGGTAGAGAGTCGTGTGAGGGGAATGCCGGTCATCTTGGAGACAACCTCGGCGATCACTTCTTCGTCGACGACTCCATCCGCTTCGCGACTCTTTTCGCGCCATTCGCGGGTGATCTGTTCCTTCTTGCGGCGCAACTTATCCGCTTGGTCGCGCAGAGCCGCCGCTTTTTCAAAGTCTTGGTTTGCGACGGCTTCTTCCTTTTCCTTGTTCAAACGTTCGACATCCTCGTCGATTTCCTTGAGATCGGGTGGCTTGGCCATCGTTCGCAGGCGAACACGTGCACCGGACTCGTCGATCACATCGATAGCCTTATCCGGCAGGCAGCGAGCGGTGATATATCGCTCGCTCATCTCAACGGCTGCGACAATCGCGTCGTCGGTAATTTGGACGCGGTGATGCTCCTCGTAACGTTCCTTGAGTCCCTTGAGGATCTGAATCGTTTCATTTTTCGAGGTTGGCTCGACAATGATTTCCTGGAATCGTCGTGCGAGTGCATTATCCTTTTCGATGTACTTTCGGTATTCATCGAGGGTCGTCGCACCGATGCATTGGATTTCTCCGCGGGCGAGTGCGGGTTTGAGAACATTGGCAGCGTCGATCGCTCCCTCTGCTCCACCGGCACCCACCAACGTATGCAGTTCGTCGATGAACAGGATCGTGTTGCGTGCGCGTCGAACCTCGTTCATCACCGCCTTGATACGCTCTTCGAATTGACCTCGATATTTCGTACCCGCAACCATCATCGCCAAGTCGAGAACCACGATCCGCTTCTCGGCGAGAATTTCGGGGACTTCACCGTTGACCACGCGTTGTGCGAATCCCTCTACAATCGCGGTCTTACCCACGCCTGCTTCACCGAGAAGAACGGGGTTGTTCTTGGTTCGGCGACATAGGACTTGTGTTGCTCGTTCGATTTCGCGTTCGCGACCGATAACAGGGTCGAGTTTACCTTGACGGGCTAGTTCCGTCAGGTCGCGGCCAAAGCTGTCCAGGGCCGGAGTCTTGCTCTTGCCACCCTTGGTCGAAGTTCCTCCCTCGCTTTGCGAACCGCTGCTTGCCGGTTCCCGTCCCCCTCGCTCAACGTCCGAACTTTCCATGCCATGTCCGAGCAGGTTCAAGACTTCCTCTCGCACGTCTTCGAGCTTCATTCCCAGATTCATCAGTACCTGAGCGGCGACACCTTCTTGCTCGCGGAGCAGTCCAAGGAGGATGTGCTCGGTGCCGACATAGTTGTGATTTAGATTTCGCGCTTCCTCCATCGAGTACTCGATGACCTTCTTGGCTCGAGGAGTTTGAGGCAGCTTTCCGATGGTGACCATCTCCGGTCCGCTCTGCACCAACTTTTCAACTTCGAGGCGGATCTTGCGCAGATCGACATCTAGGTTTTTGAGAACGTTCGCGGCGACACCGCTACCCTCCTTCACGAGCCCCAACAAAATGTGCTCGGTGCCGATGTATTCGTGGTTGAACCGCTGCGCCTCTTGATTGGCTAGCTGCATTACTTTTCGAGCGCGGTCAGTAAATCGTTCGTACATGTTTTTGTTCCTTTCCAATTGGGCTCACAATACGATCGTATCGTATTCGCCAACGCAGACTAGGTCTGTCTCAGGGCAGGGTTGACTTTCCAAGCTTTGCACATGCTCAACACCGCTTAAGCGATCCGACTATGTACAACCGCATTTCGATGGAGGTTTGCTTGGCAACCAAACCCAAGCCTACGAATTATAGGATTTCTCCAAAGATATCAAACGGGAGGATTGTACGGGATTTTACACCCCTTCGGTCTGCGATCGCACTTTTTGCTGCCGGGACAATTTCTTTTCCCATTCGATTTCCTCTACCCACAGCAACCCGCAATCAAGCAGCGACAATTCGTCCAAGATAGACAATGCCTGGGAATATCGACCGGTCCGACGCAGTATACTCGCCATCAAAATAGCCGCTTCAGCATCGAAACCACCCGGTCGACAGTAGGGGGCTATCAACTGCTCCGCCTCAAAATAACTGGCCTGCAAATAGAGCGATTGGGCTTCAACGAGCGCGGCGTCAGGACAACCGCTTTGCAACCTAGGCGCTCGAAGCACTCCGCGGGCGGCATTGTGCACAATCGACAGTCCCGCCGCGATCACCGCAATCGACCACAGCAATCCTAGTCGCCATGGGGATAACCACAACGGCCAAATCGTGGTCGCAGTCCAACCGATCGACAAGAGCAACCCAAACGAGATCGCAATCAGCACCGAGCGTATGTCGCCATGCCTCCAAGCGAGCAGGGAACCTGGCCACATGGAGAACAAAATTCGCAACGACACCACCATCCGGCCACCTTGTTTTTTCTCCGGTCATCTCACTTTTCATGTTTCGACCAGCACCTTGGGGATACCAGATTTCCCTCCGATTTCGCAAGGTCACTCGGGAATTGGCATGGACTCAGGAGGATGAAATCACGAATATCCCCGAGTTGATCCGCAAGTCAAAAAGCCGGAAATGTCCGGCGCTGTGCGAATCCCATCCATGCGAGGAAGAACAACGATGAAAACTCAACAACCACTGCTTGAAACCAGCATGGCATGCAACCCAGGGTCGATACCGTGCCAAGCCCTGCGATATGGCATATTGCTGTTCGCTCTCGGAATGGTCGGCTCTCTCGGAGGATGCACTAGTCCGCAGAATTGCCAGCCGTACCCAAACTACCCGTCTTATCCTGGCTATCCTACTGCCTACACTCTGCCTTCGGGTACCACTCTGCCCTCGGGTACCACTGTGCCAACGGTCGGTGCTCCCACGGTCGGTGCTCCCCCGGTCGGTTCCACTATGGCACAGCCACCCATCATGGGACAACCGATAGGGGGTGCTCCCGCGTATCCTGCATTCGCTCCTGGCCAACCTGTACCTCCAGGCTACACAACAGGCCCGAGGTAGTGTGGCCTAGGGTTTTTTCAAGGCTTGCTTCAGAAAGATGTCGACTGGGCCAAAGTGGCGTTTGAACGCCTCGTCGAACGATGGCGATGCAACGAGTTGCTTGATCGTCATCTCGTACTTGTTTTTAAGAGGGCCGGTTTGCACCTGACGAATCACGCCAAAACCGAGAATGGCTTCGTCTTCGTCGTTCATCTTCCCTTCCATAATGGGTTGAACGTTTTTCAGTTCGCTGATCACCGTTGGCAAGCGTCGCACCCAAGGTTGCACCCGAGCGTCATTCATACCGACCGAGTTCGCCAGTGCACTTCGTCCCGCTCCCTCGGCAAACCATCGCGGCACTCCATCGCGCGATGCCACCCACACACTGGTCAGTTGGTGCAGGAGCGTTGATTCATTGAGTTTTGGGTCGCTGGTAT
>CAYXFO010000163.1:0-9073 GCA_964464255.1 uncultured Pirellula sp. | reverse complement strand
GGCAATCCCTCGAGTAAAGCGTCGACACATTCAAACACCAAGTTTTCGGCAAAGGCCAAGTCCGTAAGTTGCGTACCCCATCGAAACAATCGATTCGACTTCGGTGAGGTTCGATGACCGCGAGGAGCAATCGCCAAGTAGTTGCGAAGACTGATCGCCTCCATCACCACATCCAACTCCCACTCGCTGCTGTCATCGCTGTGCAACCATACGATCAATGGGTAGTCGTAACGCGGCTCAAAGTGCTCAGGCACGAATAGGCGATGGGGTATCTCGAGCTGAGTGGAATCCATCGCGCCCAAGGCCGCTGAGCCCTCGCCGCTCAAACCCTTGTCACTTGTCCAAACATCGCTCGAATCCAACCATGACTCATGACCCAAGCGACCTTCAAGCAACTGTTGCAATCGATTCATTCCATCCAGTCCTTTACGACGAGTGATATCGCGAGCGGGGCTTGCGAGTGTAACTGCGATGAGCAAACGCTCGACGGGTACCGTGAACGAGAGATGAATACCGGGGTGCGGTTTTAAGGGTACAGACGAGGTTGAGTCAATCCCGCCAACACAATAATCATCCAAGTTGAAATGCTAGCAACTGCGAAGTCAGCGCTAGCATTTAGTGATGATCAACAACCATTACGCTTTGAGAAGCGATTCCATGGATGCCACCAACGACTTGACGGCATCGACACTCTTTTGGAACGCAGCTTTTTCGGAGTCGGTGAGAGAGAGTTGAATGATCTTTTCGATACCGCCGGAACCGAGGACCACTGGGACACCGACATAGTAGCCACCGACACCGTATTCATCGCCGCACATCGCTGCGCAGGGGATCAATCGCTTCTTGTCCCGCACAACGGCTTCGACCATCTGAGCGGTCGCGGCTGCGGGTGCATAGTAGGCCGAGCCTGTCTTGAGGAGCGATACGATTTCCGCGCCGCCATCGCGAGTGCGTTGCACGATCTCAGCCATCCTGGCATCTGGGATCAATTGCGAGACAGGTATGCCACCGACGCTGGTGCAACTGGCGATGGGGACCATGGTATCGCCGTGGCCACCCATCAACATGGCGGAGACATCTTCGACGCTGACTCCCAGTTCCATCGCGATGAAGGTTCGAAATCGTGCGGTATCGAGTACGCCCGCTTGCCCGATGACTCGAGTGGATGGGAATCCAAGAACTTGAAAAGCGCGTTGCACCATCGCATCGAGCGGATTGCTGACAACGATAACGACTGCATTGGGGCTGGAGGTTTTGACTTGTTCGGCGACGTTGGTGACGATCTTGGCGTTGATGCTCAGAAGATCATCGCGGCTCATGCCTGGTTTGCGTGCGACACCTGCGGTGATGACGACGACATCGCTATTGGCGGTATCGTTGTAATCGGTGGTGCCGACAACGTTGCTGTCGAAGCCCATGATTGGCGAAGCTTGCATCAGATCGAGGGCTTTGCCGCGGGGCATATTCTCTGTTTGAGGAACATCCAAAAGGACGACATCGCCGAGTTCTCCGGCGGCACACCAATGGGCGCATGTGGCCCCAACGTTTCCAGCTCCGATGATGCTAATCTTTGCGCGGCGCATGATGGGTCAGATCTCCCGATGAAAAAATGATGGTTACATGACGGAAATCGGACTGGAAGTATCCAAAGGAATCCCCGATCGTCAATAACCAAGGGAGGTCCAGCGTCGGAATCCTTGGTTTCCGCGTCAAACTGCCACTGAAAAACCGGCTACCCCGACCCTGGGCACCCGGCAAGATCGCTATGATACACCCATGGTTTGGCATCATCGCACCTTGACCCTTCGACCCTACGCTCGTGGATGTCATTTGATCACCCGATCGGTGGTGGACACGATTCCGGAACTGACCAGTGTCCGTGTCGGGTTGTTGCATGTCTTCATTCAACACACTTCGGCCAGTTTGACCCTCAACGAAAATGCGGATCCCGATGTGCGGGTCGATTTCGAAACGGCTCTGAATCACATCGTTCCTGAGAACCTCTCGTATATTCACACGATCGAGGGACCGGACGATATGCCTGCCCATGTCAAGTCGTCGTTGATGGGAGCTGGTTTGACTATCCCCATTCAGAATGGAACTCTTTGCTTGGGAACCTGGCAAGGGATCTACCTGTGCGAACATCGGGACCGAGCTTCATCGAGGCACCTAGTGTTGACCTTGATGGGGGACACAACAAGCGTGTGACTCTCTGATGGTTCTGCGTCTTGCGTTGCATGGCTATTGATTCCACAATAGCTCGAACCGGCTACGAATTCGTTTCCTTCCATCCGACCTGGAACGCCCTTGGCGTCAGCCATTCATGACCGAATCGACTGAAATCCCCAATCGTTTTGATTTCTCCGAAGCATCTCAGCGCATCTATCAGCAGTGGCAGGATGCGGGTTGTTTCAATGCGGATGTGGATGCCGGCAAGAAACCGTTCACGATCGTCATCCCTCCGCCAAACGTCACCGGAGCCTTGCACTTGGGGCATGCCCTCAACAACACCTTGCAAGACGTTCAGATCCGCAAGCACCGCATGATGGGTGAAGTTGCTCTTTGGATGCCAGGGACCGACCACGCCGGGATAGCGACCCAAGCGGTGGTGGAACGCCGCTTGAAAGAACTTGAAAACAAAACACGGCATGACCTGGGACGCGAGCAACTCGTTCAGCGCATTTGGCAATGGAAGGATCAATATGAAACTCGTATCCTCGGCCAACTCAAGCGGATGGGATGCTCGTGCGATTGGCGACGGACCCGATTCACACTCGATCCGATGTGCGCTCGGGCCGTGCGAACCACCTTCTTCGATCTTTTCTCGAAAAACTTGATCTATCGAGGCAAGCGATTGGTCAATTGGGACACCTATCTTCAGACTGCTGTCAGCGATGACGAGGTGTTCACCGAAAAGGTTGCAGGCAACTTCTGGCACTTCCGTTATCCGGTGATCAACCCAGGTCCGGGTGAGCCAACCTACGTCGTTGTTGCGACGACGCGTCCGGAGACGATGCTCGGAGACACCGCCGTTGCCGTCCATCCTGCGCCGCGGGCTGCTCTGGAAACCGCGAGACAAGCGTTGTTGCAACGCATCGGAGAAGCTGGAGTGAAAGATCGTCCCGCTCTGGAGACGCAGTTGGCCGATCTTGAAGCGAGGCAACGCGACATACTCCCAGCTCTCGAGCAACTCGCTGCGATGGCACAGCAAGGATGCATGATCCGTTTGCCTTTGGCCGATCGGGAAATTCCCCTAGTCGTCGATGAGTGGGCCAAACCAGAGCTCGGATCGGGTTGCGTCAAGATCACCCCGGCTCACGATCCGAACGACTACGATGTCGCCACGCGTTGCCAACTGCCGCGGCTGAATATCATGAATCCCGATGGCACGATCAACGAGCAAGGAGGCCGCTATGCAGGATTGTCGATGGCCAAGGCTCGGCAACGTGTGGTTGCCGACATGGATGCTCTCGGTCTCCTTGAGCAGGCCGAAGATCGCGAAATCGATCTCAAGCACAGCGATCGGAGCAAAACTCCGATCGAACCCTATCTGGCCGACCAATGGTTCGTGGCGATGGCCGATCTGGCTCAATCAGCAATCGATGCGGTCACTTCGCAACGCGTGAAGATCTATCCGGCTCGCTATACAAGCGGGTATGTCGATTGGTTGAGCGAAAAACGGGATTGGCCGGTCGGTCGCCAACTGTGGTGGGGACATCAGATCCCCATCTGGAGCAAGACCCTTGACTCGAACGCCCAGGCTCGATCGATGAAATTTCAGATCGAGGCGATGCCTCAACATGCGATCGGTCTGCTGGCGGTCTCGATCGAGGAACCCGCGACACTCCACGTTTGCGTGAAAAACGAGGATCCGAATCTCGAGTCCTCGCTCGAAGCTCTCGGCTTGGTCCGCCAAGATGACGTGCTCGATACCTGGTTCTCCTCGGCATTGTGGCCCCATTCGACCCTTGGTTGGCCAGAGTCGACACCGGAACTCAAATACTTCTATCCCACCAGTACACTCATCACCTCGCGCGACATCATCACCCTTTGGGTGGCGCGCATGGTGTTGATGGGACTCAATAACATTGGCGAAGTTCCGTTTCGCGAGGTCTATATCCATCCCAAGATTTTGGATGGGTACGGCGAAACAATGTCCAAGAGCAAAGGGAACGGCGTTGATCCGATCGACGTGATCGACAAGTTCGGTGCCGATGCCCTTCGATTCGGTCTGGCGTGGCTCACGACCGAGACGCAGGATGTCCGTATGCCGGTTCAGTACGAATGTCCTCACTGCCAAGCGTTGGTGCAGCAAACCAAAGAGAATCGCACTGCTCCGCGCGTTGCATGCGACAAGTGCAAGAAACCCTTCTCGACGCAATGGGCGGAAACCGAAGCCGACAAAGCATTGCCTCGCGCACCGGTGGTCAGCGAACGGTTCGAGAACGCCCGCAATTTTGTCAATAAACTATGGAACGCCTCGCGATTCGTCATGATGAACCTAGATGGATACGCACCCGTAGCTGTCGATTGGGATCGACTGCCCCTCGAGGATCAATGGATTCTGTCTCGATTGGCGTCGGTGACGCAGACCGTCGATCAGGAACTCGATCGGTACGGATATGCCGAGGCGGCACGAGCCGCTTATGATTTTGCTTGGGACAATTTCTGTTCGTATTACGTCGAGATGGCCAAGCCGCGATTGCAGGATCCGAATCTGCGACCGCAGGTGCAACGCATTCTTGCCCATTGCCTCGATCATATGCTCCGCTTGCTTCATCCGATGATGCCATTTGTGACCGAAGCGATCTGGCAGCAATTGGGTAAGATCGTTCCTCATCGCGACCTGTTCGACAATGCACCTGCGCAGCATTGGCTGATGCGAGCCCCGTGGCCGACAGCTCAAACGCGATTCCAACGCTCTGAAGTCGAAGCGCAGTTCTCCCACTTCGCTGCACTGATCGGCGCAATTCGGGAAATTCGTTCCCGACAAAACCTTCCACCCAAGGAACGAGTTCCCTACTCCGTTCGCTGCCAAAAGGATATGGAGCGATTGCTTCGTCCCATGCAAGGGTTTCTCGAAAGTATGGCGGGAGCCGATGCTATTGCGTGGGGACCCGAGGTTCCCGTACCGAGCGTGCATGCTCATATCGCGATCGATCAAATGGATGTCTACGTCGATCTCAGTCAATTCATCGATGTCGCAGCGGAGATTTCTCGCAACGAAAAACTCCTCTCGAATCTGATCAAACAGATTCAAGGCAAGGAGGGGCGGCTATCCAACGAATCCTTCGTGAGCAAGGCGCCTCCCGAAATCATCGAAAAAGAGCGACAGGCCTTGAATGATCTGACTGCCCAACGAACCGCAACCGAGCAAGCTCTCGAGCGTCTGCGACAGATGCCCTGATGCGATTACCCCGCGAGCCTATAGCCACCCTCGGAATCCGCGTGTCCTAAAGGTTCGTACACATACAAACAAAGTCCGACGGAATCGAATCGCCCTTTTGTCCACCAAACATTTTTTCGGTGGCCATCGAGCTGCGCGAGCCGTTTCCAATCGGAAGAGCTTTCCAGGTAGGGTCGAATCTTCTGCGCCTTGATCGAAACAATTTTTCGATTCCTGCCACCCGGCTGCTCCCAATCGTGCATGGCGAACAGACAGCCCGGTTCGATCCAGGATTCCAAACTGCGAATGTCGTTCAAGGCGAGATCCGGAATCTCCGGACCGTCAAAGAACAAAAAGTCCGGCTTGCTCTCCTCGTCCCGCATCTTTTCGATGAGCTGATCGGAGCGAAGGGGGTGGTAGTGCAATGTACCCTGAAATCGATGGAGGAATGGTTCCGGGGGGCGACGCAGGGGATCGCAAGTGTGCAACGCGCCACCGTTTTTCTGAAGCGCGCTTGAGATGTAGAAGGTCGAACCTCCGACCCCAGTTCCCACCTCGAGAACCCTCTTGGGCCGATACATAATCATCCATTGATACAATCGAAGACGCTCCACGGCAAGCATCTCGCCGGGATAAGGGTTCACGGGGAGGTAACTCGCCGTCACGAGCCGTGTCAACCATCTCCTAATCATGTCGGGATTCCCTTTGTAATCCGCCATCATTCCTGTGCTTGCGATTGCGATAGAATGGATAGCAAAAGATACCCGTTCGAGACAAGACAGGAAAACTGCGTAGAATTCATGCGGATGCTATCCTCAGCGGCGAAAAATCTCTACAACGGCAGACGAATCAAACTCTCCTGGAAGCGAGCGATTATTTATGGCGGACGCGAAGAACGTGTTGGGAACGACCCTAGAGTCCTGCTCGACGGATCCGATGACCGGTTTCTTTCGGGACGGATGCTGTCGCAGCGGAGCTGAGGATCTGGGATTGCATCTGGTGTGCGCCCAGGTCACCGACGAGTTTCTTGCGTTCTCAAAACGGCGAGGAAACGATCTGAGTACCCCGGTCCCTCAATATCGATTTCCGGGACTCAAGGAAGGGGACCGTTGGTGCCTGTGCGTCTTGAGGTGGCGCGAAGCTTTGGAAGCCGGAGTCGCACCGCCAGTTGTTCTGGAGTCGACCCATATCTCCACTTTGGAGTTTGTCGATCTGGAAGATCTCCGAGCCCACGCCGTCGAATAAGCTCTTCGCGCTTCGGATTGTCGAACTGGAGCGAGCCTGATCGTTGACCCGAAGGTATAATTCGGCATGAATACTCAACCAACTTGGCCACGCTTTGTCCTGAGAATCGCTGCGATTTACAACTTGCTCTGGGGAGCTTGGGTCATCCTGTTTCCCAACCATCTTTTCGATTGGACGGGAATCGCGCGACCCAACTACCCAGGCATCTGGCAATGCGTAGGGATGATCGTAGGCGTTTACGGGGTCGGCTATTGGTTCGCGGCATCCGATTTCCGTCGCCACTGGCCGATCGTGTTGGTGGGCTTTCTCGGGAAGATCTTCGGACCCATCGGGTTTATCCAGTCCGCGCTCACCGGCGCATTGCCGTGGTCTTGGGGAATGACGATCGTGACCAACGATCTGATTTGGTGGATCCCGTTCGGAGCCATGTTGTATCTGGCGTTCAAGGACAACACCGATCCAAAACGCCGATCCACTGACACTTGGTCGCTCGATGAGGCGAACCGCAAAGCGGTCGCATCCAATGGGCAAGGGCTAGCGGAGATAAGCCGCGGTCGGGATGTGCTCGTCGTTTTCTTGCGACATGCGGGCTGTACATTTTGTCGCGAGACACTCGATGAGTTGAGCAAACGGCGCGAGGAATGGAATGCGAAGAAGATTCAGCCGATCGTGGTCCACATGGGAAGCCCGGACGAAGGCAGCGCGATGATGGCCCGCTGGGGATTGTCGGATATTCCCCATATCAGCGACTCCGAATGCCGATTGTTTCAAGCCTATCACTTACCTCGCGGGACGTTTGGTCAACTGTTCGGCCTGCGCGTTTGGATCGAAGGTTTTCGAGCTGCGATCCTAAAAGGCTACGGTTTCGGCAAACTGGTCGGGGATGGTTTCCAAATGTCGGGTGCCTGCCTAATTCGAGATGGCAGGATCGTATCGGCGGCACCATCGCGAGATGCCGCCGATAGCTGTCCCTGGATACCGCTTCTCGCAGCACATTCTTAATGCTGAGAACAAATCGCAGCTAACGCCTGGGCGCCTAACGGTTTTCAAATACTCTCTTCGTTTAGTAAGTCTTCAGCTCTACGTTCTTGAACTGAACTTTCATGGGAGGTCCTGCATGGACCTGGAAGGCGATGATTCCTTCGGTAGCGGCCTTGGCTGATTCTGCGTCGCGGGTTTCTGACATCAGAGTGTCGTTGATGTAGTGTTGCAACAGCGGACCGCGAGCGACGATGCGGTAGTGATTCCAATCCTCCCACTTGATGCGTGACAAGAGTGCTTCGGGATCACCGGCGCTGCCAACTTTGGACTTCTTGCCATCCTTATCGATGGCGTTGATCTCACCTCGATCGGTCAAGATACCGCGTCCTTGTTCTTCGTAGTTAATCCCCATGAAACGTTTGCCCGAATCGATGTCGGCTTGATAACCCCCGACGACGAACTTCTCCTTGTTGAGGAGTTTGCTCCGATACTGGATGCCCGAGTTGCCACCTTGAATTTTAAAGTCGAGCTCGAGTTCGAAGTCTTTGACCGGTTTCTCGTAAACGAGAAATGTATTTTGTGAAATCGGAGCAGCGGCGGTGTTTTCACCGGTGATCGCGCCGTCTTCAACGCGCCAGTTGGCGGTCAAGCCGGACCAGCCAGCGAGCGATTTGCCATCGAAAATTGAGACTGCTTTGGGTTCATTCGGCTTGGCCTCTTGAGCTTGTGAGGAAACGGAGCAGAGGGACGCGACAACGATCGCGCTCAGGATAACAAGGTTGCACAATCTCATGATTTAGTCCTTTATAGTGGGGAGAGTAAAACGCACTTTGGTGGCGCGATCGTCAGATACCGATAATACTTTGGCTGTCACGCCTGGCAATTCGATCACATCGCCCGCGATCAGCAATCGCTCAACTTTGTGAACCAAGAGGCCGGTGACGGTGTCCACATCGGCTTCTTCGAATTTGATACCCAGCCGACTTTCCACCGCTTCGACCGCAGTGGATCCGAGGACAAGGTACGCTCCAGGGCCATCGGGGACAATCTCGGGTTCCTCGACATCGAATTCATCCGCAACATCGCCGATGATTTCCTCCATCACATTCTCGAGGGTGACGATTCCGATAATCATCCCGTATTCATCGACGACGAACGCCATGTGTTGATGTGTTCCCTGAAAATGCCGCAGCAGTTTGCTGATCGGCATGTTCTCCGGAACTTTCTTCGGTGGACGCATCAAGGTGGTCCAATCGAATCCCTTCTGGATATTCGCTCCGGTAATATCTTTGACGTGGAGCACACCGAGCACCGAGTCCAGGGAACCATCGCATACGGGATAGCGCGTATGCTTCGTGCGTCGCATCATTCCCAAGATGATATCCGTCTCATCGTTTTTATCGATAAAGTCGACATCGTTGCGAGGGACCATAATCCGTCGGCAGACCAGATCGTCGAACT
>CAYXFO010000162.1:0-9093 GCA_964464255.1 uncultured Pirellula sp. | reverse complement strand
GCATCATATACTTGCCCACCGTCTGACTCCGTGCGGCAAGCAAAAAGATTTGGATCCCGAACACGAGCACTCCGCTGAACACGAGAATTCCGACACCTGCGATAAAAACCGTTGGAAGCTGGGCAGGCCCACCCGTCGTCTGTTCCTCCTCGATCGCCATAACCATCCCGACGATCATCAGGACGATCCCGGGGATCATGAGGGCGAACTGGAAGAGAGAGTCGATCAGTGCGCCGAGAAATCGTTGAAGCAATGTCGCTAACTGCAGGGTTTCCGTCGCAGTGTGACCGTAAGGTAAGGAAGCATCGGCGGCTTGGGAACTCGGATAACTTCCGCTGTAGGGGTTATCCTTCCAATCATCAGGAGTATTTCGCGACACAACAAAGCCTTTCGTGATCCTAAATCATCGCGCGTTGATCAAATGCCGACTGGTAAGGTATTCAATCACCTCATCGGCCAAACGATCGGGGGGGGTCGCGTCGCCGCGTAATTCTAACTCAGGGGAGAGCGGAGGTTCATAAGGATCGGAGATTCCTGTGAAATTTTTGATTTCCCCCGCTATCGCCTTACGGTAGAGCCCCTTTGGATCCCGTTGCATGCAGACTTCCAACGGGGTGTTTACGTAGATCTCGATGAAGGGCCGCCCATTTTTGTCCCTCACGCTCTGGCGCACTCGATCCCGATCGCGGCGATAGGGACTGACAAAGGCAGTCAAGCAGATCAAGCCTGCGGATGCAAACAATTCGGTTACCGCGCCTACGCGTCGAATGTTTTCCTCCCGATCCTCGGGCCCGAATCCGAGCCCGAACCTCGTTGCGAACGCTTCGCCATGGACAGGTGCCAAGATCTGTGGCGTCGCACACAAGCCGTGGCGAACATTATCGCCATCGAGCAGATAGGTCGCCGCACCGCGATCAAAAAGGATGCGATCGACGGCATTGGCGATCGTACTCTTGCCCGAACCACTCAGTCCCGTGAACCATACTACGCATCCTCGCTGGCCAAAACGCTCGTTGCGCTGGTCCGTGGAGACAGAGGCTTGATGCCAAACGATGTGTGGTTCGTTGCTCATAGGTCTCAAGGCATATTGGAGATCACTCCAAGGCCGCCTTGATCCTTTGCATGGTCTGCTTTTCCGATTGCGAGACAGCTCCCCAGCCGAGCAGACCACCGCTGGCCGTTGCGACTTCGTTGATCTCTTCGATCAATTTGGTTTTGAGGGAGGTCGCCTCGGAAGCTGGCATGGCATGAAACATCGTAGAGATGCAGCTTTCCCACGCTTCGAGCATTCCAGGTGAAGGTGGGGTAGACAACCAACGTTCAACCAATTCGCCCGCCGCCGAGTCGGACTTGAAGTGGCGTGCGGCGATGGTTCGGACCGTCGCGATCTCATCGGCAGTCGTACTGCCGTCGGCCCAAGCGACTGCGATCAGCGGATACGCCCTTAGAGCTGCCACCGCAGCCGGGCTGACACCTAGGTTGAACAGAGCCTCTAGGACAGCCGGGTCTTGGATCCCCGCCGACTTCTGAAACTCGGCTATCGCGGATTCCCGATCCAACTTCTGTTTCAATCCCGCAAGTAGCTGGAGGTCTTGTTCGGAGAAAAATGCATTTTCCAGCGATCGGACACGATTCTGGAGTGCATCAGTATTGGACATGGTAACATCAATTCCTTTCATACAGTCCCGGAAATCGCGTCGCCCGAATTACATAAGTGGCTACGCCGTCAGTGGATCAGCCAACAATATACACTTGAAAGGGACCACGCGACCAGCGGACATCGCGTCCTTCGAGACCATCTTGGCTTGACAAAGCAAAGGTGTCGGCCTTTAGTCTACAATGTCGCAGGTCGGCCAAATTGGTCTCTGCGATTCCGCGATTCTCTAAACCTTCACGATCCTCACAACCCATCCGAGCTTCGATGGCTGCTACCGCCGCATCCCCCCGCACCATGTTCCAGAAGATCTGGGACCATCACGTCGTTCACCACGAACCTGGCAAGCAGGCGATCCTCTACATTGACTTGCATCTGGTTCATGAAGTCACCAGCCCACAGGCTTTTGAAGGGCTGAGGCTGGCAGGGCGAAAGGTCCGACGGCCCGAGCGAACCATCGCAACTCCGGACCACAACGTACCTACAACCGACCGTTCACTTCCGATCGCAGACCCGATTTCCCGTCAGCAAGTCGATACCCTTCGAAACAACTGCAAGGAATTTGGCATCCAGCTATACGATCTGAATGATATTCGCCAAGGGATTGTCCATATCATTGGCCCGGAACTGGGCTACACGCAACCGGGGATGACCATCGTCTGCGGCGATTCGCACACAGCGACACACGGCGCCTTTGGTGCCTTGGCCTTTGGAATTGGTACCAGCGAAGTAGAGCATGTCCTCGCCACACAGACGCTCCTGCAGTACACGCCCAAAACCTACGAGCTTCGTGTCGATGGTGCGCTCGCGCCGGGGGTTACGGCCAAGGATTTGATTCTGTATATCATCGGCAAACTGACCACTGCGGGTGGCACAGGCTATGTGCTCGAGTATACGGGAGAGGTCATTCGCAGCTTTGGCATGGAACAGCGCATGACGGTCTGCAACATGTCGATCGAAGCGGGAGCTCGAGCCGGCATGATTGCTCCTGATTCGAAGACGATCGAATATCTTCGAGGCCGCCCGTTTGTAGCGAAGGATTTCGATAAGGCGGTAGCATTCTGGAATACGCTTCCGTCAGACCCTGGAGCTCCATACGATCGTATCGATATCTTTCGAGGGCAAGATATCGAGCCGCAGGTCACGTGGGGAACCAACCCCGGGCAAGTCATCTCGATCTCGTCGCGAGTTCCGAGTCCTCAACAATTCGACGATGAAACCGAACGCAAGAGTACAGCGAGTGCACTTGAGTACATGGGTTTGCAAGCGGGTACGCCGATCGCCGATGTTCCTATCCAACGGGTATTCATCGGTTCGTGCACCAATGCCCGCATCGAAGATCTGCGGGCGGCGGCCAGCGTCGTCAAAGGCTACCGAGTCAGCGGCCAAGTTCAAGCGATGGTCGTGCCTGGAAGTGGTCAAGTCAAGAAGCAAGCCGAAGCTGAGGGGCTGGATCGCATCTTCAAGGAATCGGGATTCGATTGGCGAGAAGCTGGTTGCAGTATGTGTTTGGCCATGAACCCCGATCGTCTTGCACCCGGCGAACGATGCGCCTCGACATCCAACCGCAACTTTGAAGGACGGCAAGGCAAGGGAGGGCGAACCCACTTGGTCTCCCCTGCCATGGCTGCCGCAGCGGCAGTCGAAGGACGCTTTATCGATATTCGCGACTGGAAATACCGCTCCTAGAAGAGACTCACTTCAACCGGAATCACTCAATAACATGCAACCATTTCAGCAATTGACCGGTGTCGTCGCTATCATGGACCGTGCGAACGTCGATACCGATCAAATCATCCCAAAACAATTCCTCAAGCGGATCGAACGGTCGGGTTTCGGCCAATACTTGTTTTTCGATTGGCGGAGCAATCCCGATGGGACGCCCAATCCCGCGTTTGAACTCAATCTACCCCGTAATCAGGGAGCCAAGATCCTTGTCGCTCGTCGGAATTTCGGGAGCGGTTCCTCGCGCGAGCACGCCGTCTGGGCCATCGAGGATTTCGGCATTCGTTCGGTCATTGCCCCTTCCTTTGCCGATATCTTCTACAACAATTGCTTCAAGAACGGAGTGCTGCCGATCGTTCTGCGAGAAGATCAGGTCGAAACTCTGTTCCAGCACCACGCGACCTACGATCCCTATCACCTGACGGTCGACCTCCAGACATGTACCGTCACCGACAATCACGGATTCCATGCATCGTTCGAGGTTGAACCCTTCCGCCGACATTGTTTACTGCATGGTCTGGATGATATCGGGTTGACCTTGGAGCACGAAGATAAAATCACCGCATACGAAAAGTCCCGATTTGGGGAATGAATAATGTCCACGGTAACGATCGAGTTCAATGGTAATGAGGAAGAGGTCGACGAAGCGACGACCATTCTCGATCTATTGGAACGTTCCGGTGTCGAACCCCGATACTGTGCGGTGGAAGTCAATCTGGAAATCGTTCCCCGTTCCCATTACGCATCGCAATGCGTGAAAGAGGGTGATCGGATCGAAGTGGTTACCTTGGTGGGAGGTGGGTGATGACCACAGCCGACATCATTCAAGCTCAGGCGGGGAGCATCGCGGACTCGCCGCTAAGCGTAGCTGGCAAGACATTAGCCAGTCGACTGATTCTCGGAACTGGGAAATACGACACCAACGAATTGATGCGCGACTCGTTGGCTGCGAGCGGTTCCGATTGTGTCACCGTCGCTGTCCGACGGGAGAAACTGTACGATCGCCAGGGGAAAAATCTTCTCGACTTCATTGACTTGAAGAAATACACCCTTTTGCCAAATACTGCCGGCTGCTTCAATGCCCTCGACGCTGTCCGCGTTGCTCGATTGGGGCGTGAGATTCTTCGTTCGCTGGAGAACCCTGGGGCGGACTGGGTCAAACTCGAGGTCCTTGGAGATACCAAGACACTCCTGCCCGATCCGATCGCAACCCTCGAGGCATGCAAAAGACTCGTCGATGATGGGTTTCAAGTCCTCTGCTATACCAGTGATTGCCCGATCATGGCCGTTCGATTGAAAGATGCCGGAGCAGCGAGCGTAATGCCTGCAGGATCGCCTATCGGTAGCGGTCAAGGGATCCTCAACCCCAATAACCTTAGAATCATTCTTGAGTATCTCAAGTCCGACGACCCGGGTTATCCCGTGATCGTCGATGCAGGGGTGGGAACCGCGAGCGATGTAGCGCAAGCGTTCGAACTCGGGGCTGATGGTGTTCTTCTCAACACCGCGATCGCACATGCCCGCCATCCCGTCGGCATGGCGACCGCCGTTCGGCATGCCGCCATCGCGGGCCGCCATGCCTTTCTCTCGGGTCGTATCCCGAAACGGCTGTATGCGACCGCTAGCAGTCCCGAAGAAGGATTGATCACGTCGCGGCCTTGGTAAGACCATCGGGAGTACCGCACCGTCCCGATTGCCGATATGCTCATGGTTAGTGATTGTTAACCAAGGAAGTTTCTAGGAACGAAGCAATGGTTGAGCAACGGTTTGACGTGGTGGTCATCGGAACCGGCCCGGGTGGAGAAGGAGCCGCGATGCAAGCGGCCAAAGGGGGCCGCAGAACCGCGGTCATCGAGGCTTACAAGCAGATCGGTGGCGGCTGCACCCATTGGGGAACTATCCCCAGCAAGGCACTTCGATTCTCCATCTACACCGCGATGGAAGCGATGAATAACCCGATCATTCGGGAGCTAGGTATCCATGTCAATCCTACATTCGCCCAGCTGCGAGCCAGCAGCAAGTCCATCATCGCCAAACAGGTGTCGATGCGACAAACCTTCTACGAGCGAAACAACGTACCGGTCATCTCAGGGGTCGCCAAGTTCATCGATCCCCACACGATTGAAATCAATAGCGATACCCGTATCCGCGGTGAGCATATCATCATCGCCACTGGCTCCCGGCCTTTTCGTCCGCAAGGTGTGGACTTCGCGCATCCTCGCATTTTCGACAGCGATACGATTCTCGATCTCTCCTTCAAACCTCAATCGATCACGATCTACGGCGCGGGAGTCATCGGTTGCGAATATGCCTCGATGTTTCGGAATCTGTCGATCAAAGTCAACTTGGTCAACACGCGAGCGAAACTGCTCGAGTTCCTCGACGACGAGATCATCGATGCTCTCAGTTACCAGATGCGGGAGTTGGGGGTGATCATTCGGCACAACGAAACTTTTTCCAAGATCGAACCTCGCGACGATGGAGTGGTTCTGTACTTGGAGAGTGGCAAGCAAGTCAAAACCGATATCCTCTTGTGGGCCAATGGCCGATCGGGCAATACCGAATCGCTCGATCTCCCCGCAGTCGGGTTGATCACGAACGCGCGCGGATTCATCGAAGTCAACGATTGTTTCCAGACCAGTTGTCCGAATGTGTATGCCGTTGGGGATGTGATCGGCTTTCCATCGCTTGCGAGCGCCGCGTACATGCAGGGGCGCTCTGCTGCACAACACTTGATGGGAGAGGAGAACGACCTTCGCTTAACGGATATTCCGACAGGTATCTACACCAGCCCGGAGATCAGTTCTATCGGCAAGACCGAGCGGGAATTGACCGCGTCGAAGATTCCCTATGAAGTGGGGCACTCCCAATTTCGCAGTTTGGCGAGGGCACAGATCACCGGTCGCGCCGTAGGGATGCTCAAACTGCTCTTTCACCGCGAGACGCTCGAAATTCTCGGAGTCCATTGCTTCGGCCCCAATGCGTCGGAGATCGTACACATCGGCCAAGCTATCATGAAACAGCCCCATCCCAACAACACGTTGGAGTACTTTGTCAAGACCACCTTCAACTACCCGACGATGGCAGAGGCGTATCGCGTTGCTGCGCTCAACGGATACAACCGCCTGTTCTGAGCCTTCGTCACGGAGCAAGCATCCTATGAACCATCCCCATTCCAACCCCGCCTCCCTGCCCGAGCCGTCCCTGATTCCTGTCCAGGGTTGGCACTGTAGCCATTTCTTCTATCGCTGGAACCGATCTGAACTTGCTCGACTCGATCCGCTTCCCATCAGCCGAGACCGGCAGCAGTTTTGCGATGTACTCAACGATGTTGCCGACCGCCCGCAACGCCTTCAATCGTTCATCATCAGCGGCCACAAAGCAGACCTGGGACTCGTCATGATGGACCCGGATCCGCTGCGGATCGATCGAATCCATCAGCGCCTTATGGCCACTCGTTTAGGTCAAGCCCTCGAACCAACGTACTCGTTTGTTTCCATGTCCGAAGTTAGCGAGTATCTGCCGGATAAAGAACAATACGCAGCGAAATTGATCCGCACCGGCGAAGATCCCAACAGTCCTGCATTTCAAGCCAAAGTCAGTTCCTACGAGAGGCGGCTTCCCGTGATGCTCGCCCAGCGACTGGCTCCCGAGTTTCCGACGTGGCCTGCCATGTGTTTCTACCCCATGAACAAAGTCCGCAACGTCGGCGCGAATTGGTACCTGGAACCTTTTTCCGCGCGGACCGAAATGATGGCCGAACATGCGCAGAGCGGGATGGCGTTTGCGGGGCGAGTTAGCCAACTGGTGACGGCGTCTGTGGGACTCGATGATTGGGAATGGGGGGTGACCCTCTGGGCTCGCAATCCCCAGTTCCTCAAGGAGATCGTCTATACGATGCGGTACGACTCGGCCAGCGCCCGATTCGGCCAGTTCGGAGCCTTCTACCTCGGCTATCTCGCGTCCCCCGAAGCGATCCTCGATCATTGCTGCATCCGATGAGCGATCTAGTCGTCCGAGAGCTTTGCAAGGTCTATCCGAACCCTCGGCAAGATGTGGTTGTCTTGGATCATTTGTCCTTTGAGTTGAATCGAGGAGATAACCTTGCGATCGTGGGACCTAGCGGTGCTGGCAAGTCAACATTGCTGCAGATCCTCGGTACGTTGGATCAGCCGACATCGGGCTCGGTCGAGGTCTCAGGCTGCAACCCGTTTGCTCTTGGAGAAGTTGAACAAGCCCGATTCAGAAACCAGCACATCGGCTTCATTTTCCAAGATCATCACTTGTTGCCGCAATGGAATGTTCTTGAGAACACTCTCCTTCCATCGCTCGCTTTCGGACGTGCAACACAAGCTCATGTCGACCGAGCGAAAGAACTGCTCGAGCGAGTCGGCCTCAGCGATCGGCTAACGCACTTGCCGAGCCAACTCTCGGGAGGCGAACGGGAACGGGTTGCAGTGGCGAGGGCATTATTGCTCCGGCCGACTATGGTTCTCGCCGATGAACCGACCGGCAATCTCGACAGCGACAATGCGGCGACCGTTGGGGAACTGCTTCTCGAGGTGCCAAAGGAGCAGAACGCGATGCTGATCGTGGTGACTCACTCCATGTCGCTGGCTCGACGCATGACCCGTTGCCAGGAGTTGCGAAGAGGCAAGTTGACAGACACATCGCTCGTTGAACGGATTGGATAAGAGCAGCCAACTTCTGAGTATCCAACTTCGCTGTAATGAACCATCGAGTACTGCACTTTGGTGCAGTGCTCGACTCCGCATTGCTAGCATGCTTGCTTGAATTCAGCATGAAATAGGGCTGACGATTGACAAGCTGGGGAATTCTTGCTTGCTAATGTTGCAGGTTTGTTTTTCATGTCTCGCAGAGTCGATAACCGATGTGAGGTATTGGCACGCTGATTCAAGGATGGAGATTGGCAATGCGTAGATTTACTTGGGCATGGGCGTTGGCTGCATCGCTTGCGGGAGCGTCGCATGAGGCATGGGCTCAGTCGTTTGGTACGGAATTGCACAACACCCTGATGCCAGCCTCGGGGGCGATGGGGGGGGCGAGCATCGCGAGGCCACAGGATCTAACGAGCAGTTTGAATGGGAATCCTGCGACCCTGACTCAGTTCCGTGGAACTCAGTTCCTGTTCAGTGGTGGTTGGGTCGAACCGACAATGAATTTGACCCAGACCAGCAATCTTCCGACGGTAGGGCCAGAGCTCATTCAGCCTTTCTCCGCAAAGTCCGCTGCGCCGGGTACTCCACTTACCAATGTCGGCATCACTCAGGATTTGAGCGAGATCTTGGGTCTCGATGTTGTTGTTGGCACGGGGATGGTTACGACTGCAGGTGCAGCGGCGGACTATCGCCATGTCCCGCAGAGCAATGGCACCAATACCTCTCTGCTTCTGTTGAACGCCCCAGTATCGATGGGGGTCAAGCTAACGGATCGCTTGTCGTTTGGCACCACGACCTCGCTCGGGATCGCTTACTACGATGGTCCCTTCGTCGGAGTTGGGGGCATGACCCCCGATTATGCACTTCGAGGAACACTCGGTGCCAATTATCAATTGACCGAGGCAACGACGCTGGGTGCGTATTATCAGACACAGCAGAGTTTCAAGTTTAAGAACGCCATTTCATTGAACTTCCTGAATTACAATCCGAATATCGACGTCCTGATGGACATGCCACAGAACCTAGGTTTTGGAG
>CAYXFO010000161.1:0-9143 GCA_964464255.1 uncultured Pirellula sp. | reverse complement strand
CCCACCGGCTGAGGGAAATCCAAAGCAAACGCCTGCTGCTCGAACGAATTAGTCGGATTCACCCGGATACGATCGACCGTCGATGACCACACCGGTGCAGTGCGTCGTGTACTCGAGTGGATCCCCATCGTAGAGTGCTAGGTCCGCGTCTTTGCCAACTTCGATGGAACCGACTCGGTCGGCGATACCCAGTATCTTTGCCGGGGACAGTGTGATGGCTTCGATCGCGGCATCGCGAGACAGGCCATGAGCCGCGGCGATCGCCGCTTCAAAGAGAATCACACGCGCCTTGGGCACGTACGATTCGTAACCACCCTGAATTGCGAATGGTATACCGTTCTCTTTGAGTATCGATGCTGAACGAAAGGTGAGGTTTTCCCGCTCGCCGCTTGCACGAGCCATGGTGGGATGCAGCAGGATAGGAACCTGGGCTTTCTTGATCTCGGGGATCAACTCATGGGCTTCGGCGGCACTATCGAGCCAGATTGGGATCTTGAACTCGTCGGCCAATCGCAACGCATTCGCGATGTCTTGAGCGCGGTCGGCGGTGATGAGGAGCGCCTTCTTGCCATCGAGCACCGCTGCTATCGCTTCGAGCTTGAGATTGCGCTGTGGCTCTGGTTTCGCATCGCCCCCTTCTGGCTTCGCATCCCCACCTGATGGTTTCTTGGCCAACTTGGCTCGATATTCGCCAGCTTCGATCAATAGTTGCCGAAGCATGGCGACTTGCTTGCCACGCGTACCCGGACTCGCTTTGCCTGACTTCTTCGCAGTCTCCGCAAGTGTGGTACAGACCGCTCGGCCATCGACGATTAATGCAGCTTCGATCGTATTGCCGTGCGTCTTGGCGATAAGCGTCTGGCCAGAAATCAATTCGCCCGGTGCATGCCCAGTGTGGATGGTGGTGACACCGTAACCACGAAGATACTCGACTAATTCGTCTTTGCCATTGTAGGCATCGATGGCTCTCAGTTCGGGTTGCAAGGGATTGGATCCTTCGATCTGATCCGAATCCTGCGATGCATTGAGCAAACCGGACAGCCCAACGCACGTTCTCACATCGATCAACCCGGGAAGCACGACCTCGGCCTCGTGAACTTGAGCGCCCTCCGGAATCACCACGGTTGCGGAGTCGCCAATCGCAGCGATCTTGCCGTCGACACAAACCACCACTCCGTTTTCGATGATACGGCCGGATACGGTATGAATTTTCTTACCTTTCACCGCGATGATATCGCCAGCGGTTGCCGGAGCGTTGAGGCAAGCAATCATGAATATCGCAGCAAAGAACCAGAATCTTGAATGAGAACGCATTACTGTTTTCCTCCCATTTGCCATGGCTGGGCATAACAACATAAGAAAGGATCCAAGTCGGAGCCTGCACCCGTTCCACCTTCCGCGAAAATTGCATCCTCAGGATCGGACAAGTCGAACGCTTTTTGACCCTCGACCCAGGTTTCGAGCACTCGCGTGTAAACACTCAATGGATCCCCCGACAGAATGGCAAAGTCGGCATCTTTGCCGGGGGAGAGCGAACCGATTCGATTTTCAAGTCCGAGCATCTCGGCTCCTGCGATCGTCAAGCCTTCGATGGCTCGGTCGCGATTCATGCCTGCACGGACTGCCAAGGCCGCCGATCGCGTGAACACGCGGGAATCGGTGATCCAATCGTCGGTGTGAAACGCGACCCGTACCCCGGCTTCATCGAGGATCTTGCCGTTGCGGAAAGTCATGTCGCGTGCCTCCAACTTTCCACCCGGGGAATCGATGACGATGACCGAACATGGAATTTTTGCAGCAGCGATCTCCTTGGCTACCTTCCAACCTTCGCTGACATGATGCAGTACCACTCGGAGGTTGAACTCCTGAGCCAGCCGCAATACCGTGATGATGTCATCGTGACGATGGGTATGGTGGTGAACGATTCGTTTCCACTGCATGGCTTCGACGAGAGCCTCAAGATGCAGGTCGCGAGGCGGCAGTTTGTCGGGTTCATCCTTGGCTGCTACCACTTTCGCGTGATACTCACGCGCCTTGATGTATTGCTCACGGACGAGAAATGCCGACTTGCCTCGTGTTCCTGGAAACGGAGACTCTCCGATCGAATTGGTTCCGTTCGCCATCTTCAAGCCGCCTAGCCCTCTGCCATCCGCATCGCGAATCAAAAGCTCGTCAATCGTCGATGGACCTTTGCCGGCGTAGCGCAGTTTGCAGTAAACCGTTTGACCAGAGATCAAGTGTCCGGACCCGGGCATGATATTGAGAGTTGTCAACCCACCAGCCAATGCACGTTTGAATCCCGAGTTGCGGACATTGAGCGAATCGAGAATTCGCACACCGGGTTGGATCGGAGCACTCCCGTCGGCGGCTCCCATCCCACCGATATGGCTGTGGGTACACACAAGGCCCGGCATGATCCACTTTCCCGTAGCATCGATGACTTTCGCATTTGCAGGGATCGCAACTGAGTCCACGCCGCCGACCGCAAGGATACTGGTCCCTTGTACGACCAGCGTCCCTTGATCGATAGGTGCTGACTGTGCGGTGAGTATACGAGCGTTCCTCCAAGCGATCGTTTCACCCGTCGTGGACTCGGCCAAGGTTTTCCGATGCAAACCAAGGCTCAAGGCGGGGAGTACGAGGGAGGATTGCTTGAGAAATCGGCGTCGTGAATAGGGGCTCACAAAGTCGCTCCGATAACGGGTTGGTTCGAGACAAACGCAATTGCGTGATCTTGAGGTTAATCCGCCAACCTCTGCTTGACTATAGATACCATCGCAACATGAACCGCTGCGAAACAGATTAACTGCTTTGGCCGTCGTAGATCCGCCGGGGGATTAGTTGCGGTTGTCCGAATTTTTCTGTCCCCCTCATCTTTTTGCCCATCGGCCTTTCGGGGTTCGAATTGGCGAATTCACCTCGAAAGGTCTTGCCGACATACGGCTCGAAAAACTTCAAATGCTCGTTCAAACGAGAATTTTCCACGTGCGAGTCCGGCTTGGGACTGTCTTGCGGCAACAGAGCGATCAAAACAATCAGTGGCAACCATCTCATGGCGAACTCTCCGCAAAATGCTGGCTTGATAAAGAACACTAGGTCGAGTTGATGTCGAAAACGATGCTACGTTCGGCGATTCCTGAAGCATCCGATGCCCCAGATACTTCTCTACAGTATGATGGATGTCGCGATTTCAGATCAGGGGTAAGCAATATGACAAATCCGCGAACCAAGGTTCCAGGCAAGATAACGATGCTCTTGTTTGCGTCGATTCAGGCGTCGGTATTTCTATGTTTGACGAACCCGGCGAACTCTGAGGATCCTGTCGTTTACATTGCGCAGGATCCATTTCAAGCCGACGATATCGATGCCGCGGTCTCACGCGGGATTGCCTACTTGGTGTCGCAGCAGAAGAAGGAAGGAGCGATCACAGACCGAGGTCATGAAAACGCGATGACCGCTTTGGCAATCATGGCCATGGCTTCGGCAGGCCATCAGCCTGCGGATGAAACTCCCGAAGGAGTCGCAATGGCAAGCGGCCTGAAATACCTGCTCGGCGACGGACGCCAAGACCAACACGGTTACTTCGGTGCATCGGATGGTTCAAGGATGTATGGTCATGGGATCGTGACCCTGATGCTGACCGAGATGCTGGGGATGGGGACCGACGCCGCTATGGATGCGAAGATCCATAATTCCTGCCAAAAAGCGATCGATTTGATCGTTCGAAGTCAAGGAGTCAAGAAAGGTGCCAACGCCCGAGGCGGTTGGCGCTATACACCCGATGCCGGCGATAGCGACCTGTCGGTGAGCGTCTGGCAGCTCATGGCTCTTCGGAGCGCGAAGAACGATGGCTTGAACGTATCCTCGGTCACAATCGATAACGCCATCGAGTATCTGAAGCGATCGTTTACATCGCCGATCGACAGCAATGGAGCCCCTCGTGAAATCAAGAACGGTTTTAGCTATGAGCCGAACGGTGGAGGTCCTTCGTTTACGATGACGTCGGCCGGCCTACTAGCCATGCAGGTGTGCGGCCAATACGAATCGCCTCTCGTGAGCGGCTCGTCGGATTGGCTGCTGGATCACCCACCGAAATGGAACGATCGCTTCATCCTTTATGGGCTTTACTATTTCGCCCAGGGGATGCATCAGCGAGGAGGAGTCCACGCAGAGAAAGCCTCGAAGATCGTTTCTGAGTTATTGCTTCCAAAACAAAAATCGAACGGAGCATGGGAATCGTCGGGAGGTGAAGAGCAGAACGCAGGAAGTGTCTATTGCACCTCCATGGCGATTTTGAGCCTTTCGGTCAAATACCACTACCTACCGATCTACCAAAGGTAGAAACATCGTGGCACGACGCTCCGCGTCGTGGTGCAGAGACGCATTAAAGGTGTCAGGTACCTTTATCGCGAATCTACCGGAGTATCCATGGAAAAGGTACCTGACACCTTTTTCAGGTCCTTTTTTGAAAACTGAAAAGGTGTTGCTTCGAGATGGCTCACAGGACGTTACACGACGCGGAGCGTCGTGCCACGATGGTATTACTCATCAACGGATGCGGTGATTACTAACTCTGCTCGATATCCGGGGGCGGCTAATGGGACGTGGATGCATGCGCGGCTGGGGGCATGTCCAAGTGGCACCCACGCTTCCCACATTGTGTTGAACAGTGCCAGATCCTCGGGAACCGGCAGATAGATCAGAACTTGAAGCAACCGCTCCTTATTGCTCCCAGCTTGGGCAAGCCGTTCATCGACCTGTTTAAACAACTGCTGAAACTGCTCCGAAGGGCTAAGGTTCGGGTCCTCTGGAACCTCAACGAAGTAAGCGATCCCACGATGAACAACGAGATCCGACCAACGAGGCGTAACCCCGTACCGAGTAATAGCTTCCATACAAAACCTGTAATGTGACGCGTATCTTTCCTAATAATCCGGTTCGACAACCGTTACCCTACTTTGCGGGGTATTTTACATAGTCTGTGTCTTCGCGAACTCTCCCCCAACAAGGATTACGATCATGAAACGTACTTCTTTCTCTATCGCACTGGTTCATGCGATACTGCTTGGGGCGATTGTGCCGACGATTGCGGATGGTCAACCACCTGGATATGGTGGCAACTCGACCGGGACGTCTACCGGCTTCATCGAGAAATTCGCCCTCGCGGACGACCGAACCAAAGTCCTTCAAGACCTGATCCCCGGTTCGCACGATCACTTCTACTATCACATCCTGCATTTTCAGAATTCCGGGCAAATCGCCGAAGCACAAGCGATGCTCGAGCAGTGGTCGGCACTGCAAAATCAACCGCCAACATATCAGAAACTTTTGGCTCGCCAAAGGATCCTCAGCTACTCCTCGAACCCGCAAGGAGCGTTGGACTACCTGCGTCAGGAAATGGGACTCGCCCTTGGTCATGCACCGCCACAAGCTGACCAAGCGAAAGACCTACCGACGACCCTAGATCCATCGGTCTATGACTCCCAGCGCCTTCTCGATGCCGCGTTGATTCATGATCCATCGCTCTCGACCGTCTCTGAGTTGGGTTTGCTGCAGTTGCTAGGTCGCGATCTGCCAATCGATAAACTTCGAATTGTTCTACAAAAGCTTCAACGCATCGATGTACCGAATCTGACCGCGCTGATCAGCAAGGAACTGCGCGCCGCCGATTCCCCTGGATGGGGATCCTATGCCTTTCATTCTCAGATGACGCTCGATCAGCGACAGCAACTTGCGCGAGATATTCCTCTCCTTTTGGAGAACGACGTTTTTGTGCGTCAGTATCTGCTGCGGTTGTTGCCAAACGACGATGTCGCACCACAGAACATCGCGGAGCGGCGATCCCATCTGCAACGACTCGAGGATTTTACGTCTACACTGCCACCGTCGCAAAATAGCCTCAAGGGATTGGTGCTGTACCAACGGTTGCTGCTCGATCTCTCCGAAGAAAAATTCGATCGCCCCCGTTTCGAACGCTACTTGGCTCTGCCCCGAAATCAGTTCTACTGCAACCCGGAGTTCATTCGAGCGAATCGCAATGTGCCGATGATCGACTTCGGTGCGCAGTACGCTGCGGAAACGCGATTGCCTCCCATCATGGACGATGCAGGCTTGATTCGCCGTTACCTGGAACATTTTCTGCAAGCGGACGACAAGATCGATCGATTCTCGAAGTGGTTGGATCGCGGATTTCTGCAGCGTGTCCTCATCGAGACGAAAATCCTGTACGGTCTGGGAAATTCCGCGGAGTGGTACAAGAAGCTCAATGCAACCGATCAAAAGGAACTCCGAGACCGCATCGAATTGAAATTCGCACCCATATCCAAGCCCCTCTACCAGCCCGATGAACCAGTGCAGCTGGTGCTGGACGTGAAGAACGTGCCCAAGTTGATTATTCGTCTGTACCAACTCAATCCCCGCAATATCTATCGCAGGCAAGGCAAGCAGGTATCGTCCGATATCGATTTGGATGGCCTGGTCGCGAACGCTGAGCAGACGATCGAGTACACCGTTCCGGGCGATCGTCGTCATCGTGAAGTGATCGCGATGCCGCAATGCTCGGGTCGCGGAGCATGGGTCGTGGATGTCCTCGGTGGTGGCCTTCGATCGCGAGCACTTGTGCTCAAAGGGCAATTGCGTTCGACGCAATCCCTGACCGACGCTGGCCACGAATTCCGAATCCATGACGAATCAGGAAAACCGGTTCCGTCGGCAACCATCGAAATGGGAACTCGCACTTTCAAGCCCGACGAACAAGGTCGCATCTTGATCCCCTACGGCGAGAACAATCAGGAAGTATCGATCCTGTTGGTGGACGATGCCGTAGCGACGGTGGAACGCTTCATCCATCGGCGCGAGGAATACCGTTTGGAGCTTGGGCTACTCGTCGAACCGCAGAATCTGATCAGTGGAGCCAAAGGAGCATTCATCGCGCGCCCGCAATTGCTCTGCAATGGGCAACCGACCGCGATCAAGAACCTCGAAGCTCCCATTCTCACCATCGTGACAACCGACCAAGATGGCACCAAGAGCACACTGGCAATCTCGGATATCGATCTGAAGGACGATGAGGATCTGTTCCAGCAATTCTTGGTTCCTCAGCGATTGCGAGACGTACAAATCACACTGTCAGGGAAGGTTCTTGCAGTGAGTCGTAACGTCAAGGAAGTACTTACCGAATCCAAGAACCTTCCAGTGAACGATGTATCCGCGACAGCCCAGTTGGCTGACTTCTACTTGATTCATGATGCCGATGGATATCGCTTGCAAGTCCGAGGTCGCAACGGTGAACCGATTGCAAAGCTTCCTGTCACGCTGCAGTTGCAAGCGGAAGGGGTATCGAACGATCCATCCGTTCTCTTGGCGACCGATGGCAACGGCCAGATCCGATTAGGTTCCCTCGATCATGTTAAATCATTCCAAGCCGCGGCGACGGGGCTAACTAACCGTTCGTTTTCATTACGAAAAACGATCTCGCAATGGCCAGCGAAGCATTCCGTTGCTGCCCGCACACCTTTCGATTTCCCGTGGTCACAGGCTCAACAGGGGGATCTTCCGTTGGGAACGGCATGCTCTCTTCTCGAATTTCGCGGCGGCCATGTCTATGCCGATCTATCTAAAAAACTCTCGGTGGAAAATGGACGCCTCAAGATCGCTTCGCTCGAACCGGGTCTGTATTACCTCACGCATTATCGGCCAGGTTCAGATTCGAAGGTAACCGAGATTCGTTCGGTGCAAGGGGCGGAGCACCATGGCTTCATCCTAGGAGAATCGCAGTCGGTCGAATCCAGTCCACCTACTGCAGCATCAATCGCGAGGACCGAAACGCAAAATGGCAAGTTGCGATTGCAAATCTCAGGTGCCCGCGACGGGATGCGGGTTCACTGCCTTGCGACTCCGTATGCATCGGATACTTCCCGTTTTCGATTGCTTCTCGGTGGCTCGCCCCACTTCCGTCAACCCTACGCATCGAACCTGAGTTTCTATGTCGATTCATTGAGACTGGACGAGGAGTATCAATACATCCTTCAGCGTCAATACGCGACCAAGTATCCGGGGAATCTCTTGCCGCAACCGAGCCTGCTATTAAACCCTTGGGATACCGCAGCCACGGAAAATACACGACGCGATGCTGCGACCGGGGATGCACCACCTCCGAGCCCGGCCAAACCCCAAGCAGCGGATGAATTCGGCGTGAACGATGCCAGTGCTGCCCAAAAAGCAGCAGAAAACCAAGGAAGAAGTTCGTATGAGTTTCTTGGAAAGCCAGCCGCTATCATCGCGAATCGCCGCCCCGATGCGGATGGATGGATCGAGTTCTCGCTCGACGAATTGAAAGGTTATCACGGTATAGCCGTTGTTGTCGTCAGCGATGAAGGGATAACGTCTGAGACGATTCCCCTGCCCGCATCGGAGATCCCGATGTCCGATTTGCGCCTCGCTCGTGCGTTTCCATCGGATCAGCATTTAGCCCAAGTGCAACGCGCCCTCAAGCTTGAGCCGGGTGTAAAAACCGATCTGGGGGACGCGCGATCCACCCGCATTCAGGTTTACTCCAGCCTGTCGGATGTCTATCGGCTCTACAGTTCGCTGTCACCGTCACCCGAACTGGAAAAATTCCGAGTCCTCACTCGTTGGAATCAGTTGAAGGAGGACGAGAAGTCTCGCGTCTACAGCGAGCTTGCATGCCATGAACTGCACCTGTTCCTCTATCGCAAGGATCGCGACTTCTTCGATCGGGTCGTATCGCAATATCTCGATGACAAATACCAAAAGCAGCTCGTCGACCGATATCTGCTCGGTCAAGATGTGAACAGCTACCTCGAAGCCTGGCAGCGCCATCGACTCAATTCGCTCGAACGCATCATGCTCGCCGATCGCATCCAGGGCACGCGTGATGGTGCTCGAAAATGGCTAGCGGACGCCGTTGCTGCTTCGCCAATCTCATCTGAAGAGCGGTCGCAGAAGTTTCTCGCAGCGTTGGCTGGCTCATCACTCGATCTCAGTCGCCCCGAGTCTTCGACGTTGATGTTTTCCGTAACTCCTCGGTTGGGGATTCCTGAAGAGAAGCTTGCGGAGGAGCTAAGTCGCAATGGCGCGATGAGTGGTGCGATTCCGGAATTAGGAAAGAGTGCCGAAAAAGG
>CAYXFO010000160.1:0-9269 GCA_964464255.1 uncultured Pirellula sp. | reverse complement strand
GCTGCCGATCGTGACCGTACCAGTCGCTTGTTGGATGGTATTCGTCAAATTAACAGTACCGGAGGCATTTGCTGCGGCGGTTGCGGCGGGAATATCAAGAGACAAGGTTGCCTGGGTCGCGGCGGCTGAAACGTTGATGCTAACCGCAACACTTCCGCTTGGGCCAAGATTTGCCTGATTGATACGCAGATCAGACAACTTGTTGAAGTTGGTACCAGCAGTTGTGAGGAAGTCCAGGCTTCCGTCCAGCAATTTTCGACCTTGGAAGGTCGTCGATTGCGAAACTCGGTTGATCGCTTCGAGCGAAGCGTCTAGCTGCAACTGGTTAGCAGCGATTTCATTATCGCTCAAAGCACCGTTGTTTGCAGCTTCTGTGATCAAGCCCCGCATGTCGTTGAGGAGCGAGCTGACCTGACCCAAGGCCGAGTCGGCGGTCGCGATGATTTGGCCCGCTCGCTGCGTGTTCGACAAGGCTTTGTTGATCGCAGTGATATCGCTACGAAGCGATTCGCTGGCGATCAAGCCTGCCGGGTCGTCCTTACCGCTATTGATTCGGAGACCGGTGCTCAATCGGGTGAGCGAGGTTTGCAATTGGTCTTGCGTACGGTTGAGTCGGGTTTGAGCGATCAACGAACCGACGTTGGTATTGACGCGTGTCATGCTAAGTTATTCTCCCTTGTGTCGTAAGTGGACACCCTCGGCTCCACCCATAGTCCGACGACCTGGGGGGCAACTGTGTAAGTTTCCATGAAACATTTCTGGTTCATCCGGAACCCACGGAGGTTGATCAGACACTCACTGGAACGCGGACTCGTAACCATAGCATCGGTTTGCCTGCATGCCGAATTGAGGCATCATCACTTTCTGAAGATTTATTCCTATTTCAGAGACCGTCTCATGGCTTTAACCGTTTCTTTCGATACAACCGGACCTCTTTCGCAACCGCTACAGCTTCTCGCGTTGAAGAGTGTGTGAACTTTCCCGGCAGAACGACACCAAGACGTTTTCACGCAGATGGTTCAGGCAGCCATTCCCTGTTGCTGGATTGCTAGTAATAGAGAGTCGCACGCTCGAGCAACACCAGCAACCTCGATTGACAGCATAGGACCGCACTCGGTTTTTCTTCGATGGCGTTGAGATTCGGGCAGAGTGAGTCGCTGGATAGCGATTTGCCCGGGGCCACGCGGTCCGACACGCTCGACCGGCATAGGTCCTATCAATCCTATTGTCGGAATACCCAGGGCACATGCTAGGTGCATCGGTCCGGTATCAGAGCCAATGAACAGACGAGCGTGACGAATCCATTCGGCAAGTTCGGGAAGCTTCGTCGAAGGAGCGAGAATCGCCGCACCTTCGGACATGGCGACAACCTCCTCCGCGGCAGCCTTTTCTTTCGCTCCTCCCCAAACAACACAGGTCCGTAGATTCCATCGGTCGGCAAGATGTCGAGCGATTGCCGCGTACCGATCATTAGGCCAGATCTTCGACTCCCAACCTGCGCCGACGTTGATGATCGATCCTGGCGATTGCCAGCCCAACTCTGCCGCCTGAGCAGCCACCTGCTCGCGGAGCTTGTGCAATCGCGGCACACGATACTCGATTTCCGTTGTGTCGATGCCAAGAGGGCGGAGCAGTTCCAGACCGCGGTCGATTACATGGCTTGCACTGGGTTTGACGATTGTGTTGTTGATCCAGGTACTGAGTTCGCGACCCTCAAATTCGGATTTCGCGAGACCGATGCGTTGTCTCGCGCCGGAGAGCCATCCAAGGATAGAACTCTTGGTCAATCCTTGGGCATCGATCACCACGTCTGGTTTCCAAGCCCTCAATCCCCTTACGAAAGTCAGAAACGATCGTGGCGATCGATTCGCTTCGGAGCCGAGGGTGAATACCTGATCCACGCACGGGTGTCCCTCGAGCAGACTCGATGCGCCGCGGCCAACGACCCACCCAATTTCAGCGTCGGGCACATGCCGACGCAATACACAAGCGATCGGGAGATTGAGAATCGTGTCCCCCACCGCGGACAATCGAACGATGAGAATGCGCTTCGGCATAGGTCGCCTAGAAGAAGCACTTGGTGCAATTGCTGCACAATGGAATTTCGCTCTGCCGACTTTCGCGATGCAGTGTGCGGAGTTCGCTGTAACGAGAGTTGTTCCAAATATCGATCATGGGACTGTCGTTGACATTACCCAGGACTTCCTTGCCGCTGTAATCCAGACAGCACAAAGCGATGTCACCGTTGACCAGGACCGTCATCGTACGCCACAGTCGATCGCATGGCTTGCGGACCTTTTGTGCTTCTGCATCTCCCAGTGCACCGCCCCAATTATGGATATGGGTGAAGTCGATTCGGTCAACTACCCCATGGAGCATCTTCTCGGTCTGCTCGCGATTGGAGGTTTGGCACGTTGCGGCAACAATCACGGGCTTGGTGGTACCGGCCTCATCCCGCAAGCGTCGGAACTCGCGCACGTTGTCCAGCACCTTCGCATGATTCAGGCCAATTCGGAGTTTGTTGAATTCCTCGCCATCGGAGCCATCGATGCTGATTTTGATTTCATCCAAGCCGCAGTTCAGGAGACGTTGAGCCACCTCGCCGCGCAATAGATCACCGTTGGTGAATATCTTTACTTTGGGAATTCCCGCTTCTTTGCAATAGCGGATTCGCTCCGGCAACTGCTTGTCGATCAGCGGTTCCCCGTAACCGTGCAAATGAAGGAGGCGAACCCCGCCCTGTACGCATTGCTGCACGACCTTCTCGAATAGGTCTTGCTTCATATTCCCTTTGGCCCGACCGATGGTCGAACGCGGACAGAAAACGCAATCCGCTTGGCAATGGTTTGTCGTTTCGATCCGAACGGTCTTTGGAAACGGCTGCCGAAGGAGGGTCATCGTATCGGCGATGACGTAAGAAACCACCGAACCTACAGTACCCAGTAAAGACTGTCCCAGCGCCGTCATTTCCTCTTCCTTGCAGCAAGTAGAAAAAATCCTTTTCTCCCAAGCGGCAAGTTAGCGAATTCCGGCTGATTGCGTCAACCGCAGTTCCGGTCCAGGAAAACCCCCGAATTGAGAACCTACTTCTTGAGACTATACGCGATGAAATCATCCTGATCGCGTATGTAAAGGATGCCGTCGACAATCACGGGGTGGGGCCAGCTTTCGCCATTATGCGTTGCGAGCTTGAATTTCCCCAATAGCTTGTACTTTTTCGTGTCGGAGTCGATCATCGCCATGACCCCGTCTTGGTAGCGAAAAAAGAGTTTGCTATCGGCATACAGAATCGCGGCCGAACCCGATCCCGCTCCGCGTCCCTTCTCCCATCGATCCTTGCCGGTTCGCCATTCGACGCATGCGGGGAATCCATTGTTGTGGCCATGACCCATGTACACGTAGTCCCCAACCATCACCATGCCTCCATGATGATTTTGAAGTTCTTTCGAAGATTTGTAGTAAACCTCTTTCACTCCCAGAGCATTACCCGATTTGCTCACTTTCAGGAGAGCCGTCCCTCCGTCATCGTAGCCGGTCGAGCAGAATACAAAGTCGTCTTTCACAATGGGTGTCGGAATGTTGGCTGTCTTGTTGGCAACTCGATCGTAGTTCCATAGAAGAGCACCAGTTTTGGCGTCATAGCTGACAATGCCGTGGCCGATCAACTGTATATACTGCTTGCGACCCGCTGCATTCGAGATGACTACTGATGAATATCCTGCTCCATCATTGCCTCGCAGTTTCCCTTGGGGCGCTTTCCCCTTCCAAATCTTCTCCCCGGTCTTTTTGTTGAGGCACACCACCATCGCATCGCTTCCGCCAGGGGTGCATATCAATCGCTCTCCATCGATCAATGGCGACTCGCTATAGCCCCAGACAGATTCCATCTTCCCTTGAAAGTCTCCTGGGAAACTTTTCTTCCAGACAACTTCGCCATCGTTCAACCGGCAGCAGACCAAAATGCCGTCGAAGGAAAGACCATAGACAAAGCCGGTCTCGAGATCGATCGTGGGGGTACCATTCGCAGCTCCTCGATCCGGAGTGAACGAAGTCTTCCAAAGAATGGAGCCGTCACTTTGTTTCAGGCAAATCAGGTGGGTGTTGCCGGCAATGTTGCCAATCGTGCATATCTTTCCGTTAGCGATCGCGACGCTTGCCATCCCGGAGCCTAAGCCTTTGGACTGAAAGACAATCGGAGGTCCTTCCTCCGGCCAACGGTCAGAGAGCCCTTTTTCAGCTGCGATTCCATCTCGATTCGGGCCTCGCCATTGATACCAATCTTCTGCAAGCACTTGGCCAGCAAAAATAGCCGCGACTGTCGAGGTGAGCAGAATCGAGCTGAATCGCTTAACTGACATGAGTCCAATACTCCTTCAAAAATATTTCTCAAACCGCCGAGCCTGGGTTCCGATCGCCTTCTAATATAACGCCACCGGACGGATTCCGGGAAGGATGCTGAACCATCCAGTCCCACAAGGATCGCATCGCTTGAGCATCGTTTGGCGAAACCCGCTTCTGTGCATAAGCCAGCCTGCTGTATACCATCCCTAACCTGGCCAATGTTTCTGCCACTGGGCTGTATTTGCGGCCTAATCTGCCAACAAATTCTTCCGGTGTTTCGTCTTCTCGCCTCTCAACACGATGTTCGCGTCCCCACACGCACGCGGCATCAAAGAGTGCTTTGACCGTTCGGTCGGGGTCGCCAGCATAGGTTGAAAACGGATCGGAGAGATCCGAAAAACGTACCGGCAATTGTTGAGGTTGTCCCGAAACATCGGCCTGCGCGGTATCGGTCGAGTCTTGATCGCGCAGAAACCAGCCCCTCACCATCGCGATAAAGTCTCTGACCCACGCAACAAGCTCGCGACGATAGCGGATCGCGAAAAATAGTGTGATGCCAGCCAAGATCAACAGCAGCAGCCAACGCATACCCGCTCCCAGGTTCCATTCAATCTGAGGCAAAGAAGGGGGTGAAGATGCCTGCTGCTCGGGCTTGGGCGGCGGCGCCGCCGCCGGTTGACGATCCTGATTGGGTTGTTGATTGGGTTGTTGATTGGGTTGTTGATTGGGTTGTTGATTGGGTTGCTGGTTGGGTTGCTGGTTGGGTTGACCTTGTTGACCTTGTTGACCTTGTTGACCTTGTTGAGCAGGTTGAGCAGGTTGAGCTTTGGGTTCTTTTGCTTCTGGTTTTCCTTGTTGTTTTCCTTCGCCGTTGGCTATGCCTTCGTTGCCCCATCCCCAGCGGTGGGATTGCATATTATCGCGGCTGGTGATTTTGAATGGCGGTGCCCACGATTGGCCATCGAGGACTGGAAGAGGCAGAATCGACATCGCCATCATCAGCACGAGAACCGCAGCACCGCCTGCGACTAGCCAACGCAACGATAATCCCCAGTCCGCCTCGACGTCCCGTTGGCGCGCGTACCTTCGGAGGCTGAGCAACGAAATCATCACCAGCAATAGAAGCGCTGATGCCAAATACACCACCATACAGAACCACGCCAGCGCGCGACCCGTTTGCGACGATATCAGCAATTGTCCGAAACCGAATACCGGTAGCGCCATCAGGGCGAAGTACAGAACCCATACACCCGGATTGTGCTTTCGCTGCCGAGTGTTTTGCTTGAGGGCAGTGCGACTGCGCTTGAGCAATCCCAACGACTGCAAGAGCCCTTCGCCATGTGCGTCACCAGGTTCGTCGATCGCGGTACAGTCGTAGGTGATGCGATCCGCTAAGAAAGTAATCAACACCAGGAAAACGACCAGGATCGGAAGACTCAGCGCTGCAAGCGGTCCTTCGATCACAAAATATCGGGGTGCTACCAAGAGGGTCGCTCCACCCAATAGTCCGGCGTACACCAGCGACTGGGCGCGGGATTGCTCGATTGCGATGCGAGAAATCAGCACCGAGGCGAAGGTGTACAACCCCAGGACCCACATCAGCCGCATCGGGAACTCTCCCTGATAGAGAGCGGTCATGAGAAATGCGACCAGCGAGCCGATCATCAAAATGATCAACGCCGGCGCAACCGCAGCCAGCGCGTAGTCCAAAGAAGTTGGTCGGAGCTTGGATTCATTCATCAGGATCGCCTCGCGATCCGTCTATGATACACGAATCCGGTGATACACGAATCCAATAATCATCCGCATCCTCGCGTGTGCGAAACTCCGTGGCGACGAAGGTTTGCGGAAATCGCCATCAACCTCCGAATGCCACGACCCGGGTTGGCGATCCACCGGGGGTAAGTTTCGCAAGGACTTCGAGATTCGCGATCGAGACAATCCACAAGGTACCGTCACCAGGGTTGGTAATGCACGCAGAGCGTCGATTGGGAAGAATCGCGATTTCGTGGAATCCTGAATGGCCTTCGATTTTGCTCGGACCGAGTTCGAGTGTTTTCACAATCGCGGCATCGCTGAAATTCTTGTCGCCATTGGGGTCCAAATCGATGGCAGTCAACTTTTCAACCTGGTCGGAATTCCGGCGATGATGAACGACCCAAGCGTAATCCTTGCCATTGGCTGCTGAGAAACATTCAGGAGTGCTCAACGATAGACCTTCTCCCGCCGGGACGGGCAACTCCAACAATTGAACCTTCGCTTTGGAAGCATCGATCATCCCAAGTTTGGCTTGATCCCCCGACCCGTAATGGAACAGGACCCAGGAGCGAAGATTTGCAAAAGCGCCTGTCCGATTAGGTCGCTCACTTTTGGGATCTGTACCGAGGCTGATGTGTTGGATCGATTCGGTAGATACATCGCTTCCATCCCCTGCGACCACGCAGATACCATCCGACGGGGCGAAGAATACTTTGCCCGAGTTGAACGTGGCCCCGTGAAGACCACCCGAGGGGAGTTTGAAGGATCGTGTAGCAGTGGTGCTGCCGGAAGTCGTCGAAACGAGATCCACTCGGCCAACATTTTCTCCTTCGCGGTCGGCCCAGGTTGCATAGCACCACCGATCGGCCGCTGCTGCGAGGGTGATATGATTGCCACCTCCGGAGAAAAACTCCGATTTCCAATTGCCATTGCTCGCCGTGGATGGTGTCAGAATCGTGAAACCGTTCTTGGCATCGTTAGCGATGTAAATCCGATTGTTGTAACCGTAGACATGAGCCGGGTTGCCCTGCTCCTGGTTCACTTGGGTATGGACGATCTTCGGGGGTTTCGTGAACTTCGCATGGAAGTGATCGCCATGTGCTTCCAGTTCGACACCGGAATCCAAAGCGATCCAACCGCTTCCAATCGATCCTTTTTCCGAATCGTGAATACCTGCGACGAGAGCGTTGGCTATGGGCTCCATCTGAACATAGTTCTGTGTTTCCGGATCGAGCTTCGGAACACCTTCGACGCTGGCTGCGGCCAGTTTCCATTCGTTCCCGGTTCGCTGCAGATCGCCCCATCGCAACGTTTGTTCAGCAGTGTCTTGCCAGACGAGACGAGCGATGGTGCGTGGTTTTTCAACCCCGTTGTTCCCCTGTTGTTGTGCGAACAGGGGCCCGATTAGCACACTGGATGACAACAAACAAGCGATTGAAGCGAGAGGAGATGCGCATTTCATTTTTTGGATATCCGATATTCGTTACTTTAACAGTCCTATTTGGACGCGATTTCCATTTTCAACTCACAAACAGTGCAGTGCTTTTTTCGTTAATCATCGGCAAGGACTGCAACCTCGCCACCGTTGGCTGAGAACGTATTTCGATAGATTGTTTCGTCGACGTTGTTCGCAGCAAAGCGTACCGATCCATCGAGATAGCCAAGATGCACTCCGCTACCGTGAAGCGATCGAGCCGAATAGAAACCACGGCCATGGAATCCGATATCTGGGATACGATGATTCGGGGTCAGGTAACCATTGATCGTGGTCGCGAATGGCACTCCGCGGATCCAGGACTCGCCTCGATTGCCTCGATACGAACTCACGATGCCGGGGAAGAGTGTCGGTATATCTGGGTTGGAGATAACCCCGCCACCATGCAAGAAACCAGGGCCTGCAGCGTTCGCCGTGGTGCCAGCCCAGTTGCCGATTCTACGAATCGGCTGAGTCGTGGGGAGAGTCGGGCTGAATTGCTTGTCCCCCAAAATCGTTTCAGCGAGCATGACTGTATTGCTGGTTCCATCCGTGCATCGCGCCAGCTTTGCGAATCCTCCCGTCCAAAACATGCCATCGGTCATAAACCGATCATCATAAAATGTCTGGCGACCGCTACCGATGCTGACCATGTAGTTCAAACCTGCAGTGAAGCCTTGTGTATTGTCCGCGAGCGTGGTGGGGAACAAAGGATTCTCGGCATCGCTAGGGCACAGGAATGTTGGGACCCTCTGACTGATAACTCCCGCTAGGGCCGGATCAAACCGAGCGGCAAACACCGGGCCGACCAAAAGGGGACGATTGTAGTCGATCAGGTTGTTCAGGTTGGATTGCTCGATGTGGGGAAGGATCCGGGCCTGGGCTGAATAAGTGCTGCTCCCAAGCAACCCGGGAAATCGCTTGAAGGCGGACTCATAATTCATGGTCGCCAAAGCGATCTGACGCACGTTGTTGGAACAAGACATTCGCCTTGCGGCTTCGCGAGCCGCTTGGACCGCTGGCAAGAGCAATCCAACGAGAATCCCGATAATCGCGATCACTACGAGCAGTTCCACCAACGTGAAACCGCGACGTGTTGCTCGATTTTGAAAAACTCTTCTCATGATATATTAAGCCTTATTGCATAGGTTTTCGGTTCGCACATGCAAATCGTATGCAAAAAGAAAATGACGTCAATAGTCGAGAAACGATTTTTGATGTTTCGCGAAAGACCGACAGCCTGTGGTGCGACCTAAGATGTCGAAGCGGTTCAGCCTTCGCTGACCAGATCCGAGTCGCGAACCAAACGCCGCTCGCTGCCGGTGAAGTAGACGACGGCCCCGATCGCGGCGATCGCGATCAGAATCGCGCGATACATCGTGGCGACGATCAGACCCGAGAATCCCTCAGGCATATCAGCCACCTCTTGGAACAGGCGGTCGACCGCCACTTCTTGAACACCGACTCCACCAGGGGTTAACGGGAGGGCGGCTGCTGCAAAAGCGGGAGGGACCGCTTGAAAATGCTGCATCAATGTCGGCTGCTGCTCATAGAGCGCATTGGAAATCAAGCACATGGAACTCGTCAGCAGACCATGCACACAGAATGTGGTCAGTAGCAAGTGAACCACAAGTTTCGGTTTGCCTTGAAATACCAAGCACGCCGTTGCGACGCGAAACAAAGAGTGCCCTACTCT
>CAYXFO010000159.1:0-9286 GCA_964464255.1 uncultured Pirellula sp. | reverse complement strand
GCTGGAGTCCTAATCACAATCGATTTCGATACGTTGGTCGATTCCTCCTCTCCTACGAAAGGGCCGACATCATGATGATTGTGTTTATCGGCCCTCCGGGTGCTGGAAAGGGGACTCAATGTCGGCGATTGGTTGAGTTGCTCAACATCCCGCACCTATCGACCGGTGAAATGTTGCGCGATGTCATGCGTGAGGATTCCGCGCTCGCGCGATGGCTGGCCTCGTATATCGACGCAGGCAAACTCGCACCAGACCATTTGGTGATGCGCATCGTCGCCCAGAAACTTCAGGGAGATGAATGCAAACCCGGCGCTTTGTTCGATGGGTTCCCTCGGACAATCGTTCAAGCGCAATTGCTCGATGATTACTTGATCGAGCATCATCGCCCACTCGATCTGGCGCTGAATCTGCAAGTCGACGAAGAGATCCTCGTCGAGCGATTGCTCAAGCGAGCTGAAACCGATGGTCGCGCCGATGACAACTACGAGACCATCCGCGAACGACTCAGGGTGTTTCGCACCCAAACGTCCCCGCTGATCGAATACTACACCAAGCAAGGCAAGCTCGAGGAAATTGACGGAGCCAGACCCGAGGCAGAGGTCTTTCACTCGATCCAAACAGCGATCTCCAAGTACCAGAAACTAGGTATCGGCAAGCAATGAGTTCCAAGGCTTCTCGCCGCGATCCATGAAAGCGGAACGGCGCGAGCCGTCCGGTGGGAACTGTGGCAAACATCGCACGGTGTTGCACGCTTCAACCCGGATGCTTGCGCATCTGGGCTAACAGAGGCCCGATTGGAAATGCTGGAGATGCCTTCCGAGTACTTCGAGCAATGCTGGGTGCACGAAACCATTGGTAGCACAAACGCCGCTCGAAGTCCCGAGGGGTAAATGCACTCCAGAGCAGTCCGTGATTCGGCCACCCGCTTCATTGAGCAGGATCGCGCCAGCAGCGTAGTCCCAGGGACTCAGGCGATATTCAAAGAATGCTTCGTACTGCCCGCAAGCGACGTTGGCGATGTCCAACGCCGCAGCGCCGAATCGGCGTATTCCATGAATGTCCGCCCGGAAAAGATCGGCAAGAGTTGCGAGCGTTGCTTCCATCATCTTCCCGCGATCGTAATGGAACCCGCAGGAGATCATAGCTTGGTTCAAACGCTCAGCGCGGCTGACAAGCATAGGTTGTCCGTTGTGCCAAGCGCCCTGCTTTTCGATGGCAACATACCAATCGGCAGTGATCGGATTGCAAACCACGCCGATCTTGCCAGCACCTCGTTCGTAGTAACCGATCGATACTGCGAAGTGAGGGATGCCGTGCAGAAAATTGCTCGTACCGTCCAACGGATCGATCACCCACAGATGCTCAGCATCCGCGCGGTCGCTGTGACTTTCCTCGGAAATGATCGCATGCTCAGGAAACTGTTCGCGAATCGTCGAAACGATCGCATTCTCTGCGGCGAGATCCGCGGAAGAAACAAAGTTAGAGGTCCCTTTTACCGTGATATCAACATCGGTTTGAAATGCACCGATCAACCGAATCGCCCCTTGCAAGGCTGCTTCGAGCGAAGTCGCAAGTACTGGGTGCGAAAGGTGGTCGGCACAGCGATCACGGTGAATCTTTAATGTTGAGGAAATGTCAGGCATGTTGCCGATACCGCATGTACCAGAGGAGTCCTACCAGGGTCTTTGCATCGATGATTTTGTGGTCGCGAAGCAAACGATCGACTTCGCTCCAACTCAGGATGCGATTCTCCATTTGCTCACCCTGTTCCCGCTCCGGCCTGCCATCGACCAACCCGGACGCTGAGTAGTAGTGCATCTTCTCGTCCAAAATCCCCGGGGACATGGCGAACGTATGAATATGCGTCCATTGCGATGCACGGTAACCCGTCTCCTCGAGAAGCTCAAGTCTAGCCATTTCTTCGGGGGGCAACCCTTTATCCAGCGTGCCAGCGGGCAGTTCTAGATGCCATCGATCGATCGCGACTCGATACGTATGGATCATGCAGATGTGATTCTCATCCACCAACGGCAGGATGACTACAGCGCCGGGGTGGCGGATGATGTGACGCTCTAGCAATCCACCATCCGGGAGTCGTTCGTGCACCGCCTCGACATCGAACCGCTTTGCGTGAAAAAGAACGCGTCGTGTCACGTCGATGCCATCCTTTCAATCAGCCGGTGCGGCGTTCCCAAGGACTGTTGCTCTGTGTTTGAAACTCTTCGATCTCGGCGGACCGAAATTGCATGAGGAACGCATCCTCGGTGGAGTCTTCGTAGAAGTTGCGAAGCACGCCCGTGGCGCGAAAACCAAGGCTACGGAAGAACAACTGGGCATCCAGATTCGTTTCCCGAACCTCGAGCACGATGCGATTGCGGCGTTGGTAGGCTAGCTTCGAAACCAGCTTTTCCATCATCGCCGAGCCGATCGATTGGCGGCGATAATCGGGATGCACGGCAAAGGAAAGAACGTGGATACGGGTTCGATGCAATTCATAAATCATGAATCCAACAACTCGCTCGGCCCACTCCGCTACCATGCCGATGCAGTCTCGCTGTCGCAGACATCGGATGAATTCATCTTCCGTCCACGGAAACTCGAAACTCTCGTTCTCGATCCCCAGCACGGACGGCATGTCTCGCCGGATCATCCAACGAATGTGGACATTTGATAGGGCACTAGTCGCCTTCGGCATCTCCTCGTTTCCTTCCCAATCCTTGGTTCTCAAGTCCGTGTCTTGGCTTGGCCGGACGATACCAAAAGAGGGTCTCGAAAACCAAGATGGAATCGGGACGGAACAAGGGCTCGATAGCTAGCAATCATTGAGCGCGGGAGGATGGTAAACCAAGCGTGAACTCAAGGGTGGGAATGGAATCAACTTTGGGATGTCGCACGCACTTCAACCCGGATGCTTGCGCATCTCGGCTAAGATTTCTAGCGAGAAGAGCTCGTTGCTTTGGAAGCGTGGATCGCACAGGTTCCACCCTCGCAGTGGCGGCCGGCGATTCGGTATCTTCGGCGTGCGATTTGTCGATAGATCCAACTCCAGACAGGCATCAGACCTGGGATATGGAGCATGGGGGCGAGTGGCCACAGCAGCGGAAGCACGCGGGACAGGTACCGGAGTGCATAGGCGCCACCGTGCCGTCCCCCCCGGGGATCGATCACCCATATTTGCTCCATCAACTGGTCATAACTTAGGTCCGGGTAGTCGATCGCCACTTGCGGATCATGCAGCGAAACGAAACGGAGTCGACCGGCTCGGTCGAGACGACGCAGATGCGCAATCTGGCTAATGCAAAACTTGCATTCGCCGTCATAGAGCACCACGTCATGTTTCATAGGGACCATGCCAAGCAATGGGGTAACGGGTCTGTCTCGACGGTGGGTCGGGACCAAATCCACATCCGTATTCTATCTCTTCACACTCGATCTGTAGTCGCAATCCGTCAAAAATCGAGCTACATAACCGCAATCCATGGGTCTGCCCGATCGATCCGTTACGATCGACCGTTCGACTTCAAGCCCTGAGTACTCGAGTTTTTTTGAGCCTCTGCGTACTGCACGATGCACTTCCTGCAGTTCCATGTCGAGGCTGTGTCCTGTCAGCACGACTCCGATCCCTCGGTTTGAGACCAGTTCCGCGCAACTGCAAATCAAGGGCTCGAGATCGCGTTGAATCGACCACGCTTCTCCTGCCGCACCGTGCCCATAGGTAGGCGGATCAAGTATTACCAAATCGTACTCTTTGCCCCGTTTTCGTTCGCGATCCACATACTTGCGAGCATCATCGACGATCCAGCGTATCGGTAGCGACTCCCGATCGCTCGCGCGACAATTGTCTCGAGCCCATTCAACCGCCGATCGCATTGCATCCACATGCGTCACCTCGGCACCCATCGCCGCCAAGGCAATGGTCGTCGCGCCCGTATACGCGAACAGGTGAAGCACTCTCGGTTTCGACTGCGAGTGCACGTTTTTCCACCGTTCGAGCCACGTGTCAAACCACGGCCACTGCAACCAATGCTCTGGAAACAACCCCAATTGTCCGGATGTTTGAGGTCGGACAATGAATCTCAAGGATGGATCATCCAATTTGAATGATCTTTGGCTCCCCTCGGATGCCAGTGCATTCCATGGGTATACGGATGAGGAAGCATTTAGCTCGACGGTCCAGGGTTCTACCCACTGCTGGTCTCCTGTCGGCCGAAGCCATCGACCCGTTCGATCTTGGGAGGGTTCGTAGATAAGCTTTGCTGATTCCCATGCTCCCGGAAGCGAGACTTGGCCGCTAGCAGCTGGACTTGGTCGACTGACCACGACACCTCCGAACGATTCGAGTTTTCTACCTCGTCCGAAGTCGATCAGTTCGTAGGGATGGGGCGATTGCATGTGTCTCTCTTGAGGAAACCCGCTGTTGCCTTTATCATTCCGACCTAGCCTGCGGGTTGTGATTCCTTCGAAGGGCTCAAGAATTCCTGGGTTGAACGATTCGACGCGTTGAAACAATCATTGAGTGATGAGCCTATGAGGCATGTAATCTCCGCCATCGTGCAAAATGTTCCAGGGGTGCTCGCACATATTTCTGGCATGCTGGCATCCCGAGGATACAACATCGATTCCTTGGCGGTTGGTGAAACCGAGAACGCGGGGCTCTCCCGGATGACCTTTGTGGTTCGGGGTGACGATCGTGTTCTCGAGCAGGTTCGCAAACAACTCGAAAAGATCGTCACGGTCGTTTCTGTTCAAGATATCAGCTCCAACGACTATGTGGAAAGGGACTTGATGTTGATCAAGGTTCGCTCTCCCACAGGATCCTTGCGAAGCGAGATTCGGGAATTGGTCGACATTTTCCGCGCTCGGGTTGTCGATGTCGGGCCAGAGGAATTGATGATCGAAATCTCCGGTCGCGAAAGCAAGGTCCAGGCCTTCATCGAACGGATGCGTCCCTACGGAATCACCGAATTGGTGAGAACCGGGCGGATCGCCATGATCCGTGGAAGCAACCCCGATGCGTTGATCGACGATTTTCCCCCTTCCACCCACTCATAATCACTCTCCATCGGATTTCTCCCGCGAACGATCTAGCACACTTTTTCCCTTCGAAACAGAAACGATATGGCTGCCAAGATTTATTACGACAACGATGCCGACCTCTCCCAGTTGAAGGACAAGACCATCGCCATTTTGGGGTATGGTTCGCAGGGACATGCCCAGGCGCAGAATTTGAGGGACAGTGGTTGCAAAGTCATCATCGGTCAGCGTCCAGGCGGCAAGAATTATGACTTGGCTATCAGTCACGGATTCCAGCCGATGGAGATCGACGAAGCCACAAAGAAAGCGGACATCGTCAACCTCCTGCTCCCCGACGAAGTGCAGGGAGACTTGTTCCGATCCCATATCAAGCCGAATCTAGCACCAGGCAATGTGCTGATGTGTTCCCACGGTTTCAATTTGCATTTTGGACAAATCGAGCCACCCAAAGGGGTCGACACCCTTCTCGTAGCACCCAAAGGGCCTGGCCATTTAGTTCGCAGCGAATTTGTCAAAGGTGGCGGCGTTCCATGCTTGATCGCCCTCGGAGGTGGCGCAAGCGAAGCGACCAAGAAGCAAGGCTTGGCCTACGCCAAAGGAATCGGCGGCACCCGTGGCGGGGTGATCGAAACAACGATTGCTGAAGAAACCGAGACCGACTTGTTTGGTGAGCAGGTAGTCCTGTGCGGCGGGGTCAGCGAATTGGTCAAGGCCGGGTTCGAGACGCTGGTCGAGGCGGGTTACCAACCGGAAATGGCATACTTCGAGTGCTTGCACGAACTCAAGTTGATCGTCGACTTGCTCTACCAAGGGGGGCTCAACTACATGCGATATAGCATCTCCAACACTGCCGAGTTCGGAGACTACACTCGCGGGCCTCGCATCATCAACGATCAAACTAAAGCGGAGATGAAGAAGATTCTTCGAGAAATTCAGACCGGCCAATTCGCACGCGAGTGGATTCTCGAAAACAAGGCAGGAGCTCCCGCATTCAAAGCCTCCCGCAGATTGGAACGCAAGCATCCCATCGAGCAAGTAGGCCAAAAGCTTCGTAGCCTCATGAAGTGGATCGACGCAAAGGTCGTCGACTAGTCTGCTCTTTGGGAAACCTTTCCTCGGTAGGAAACTTGTCCGTTGAGGGAACACGTTCAGGATGCCCCCTCAACGACTCGATTTGAAAAGCTTTTTTTTACAGCTTGACAAAGGCGGGTACGCCTCTTTGTCTCTTCTCAATGCCACCCGAGTTGGGGGGGTAGGTCATTCGCATTAACTCTCGGTCTCTCCTAGACTTAACGGTTCTGCTGATTGGTACAGCGCGAGGTCGTCGAGTGACGCCCAGCCCAGCGATTCGACTCAAAATAAAGATAAAAAAGAACGATGCTCGCTATCCAGGGGTAGTTCCCTCGGTTGCTCGTCGCTACCTCGTCCGTATACTGACCGGCCTTATCGTAAGCCGTTTGATTCTGCCTAATCCTCAAACTTTAACCTTTTCAGTCCAAGGGTGTCTCATGGGCTGTCTAGGTTGTGGCGAAAGGAAAGACGGCAGAGTGGAACCCTGCAGGCAGGTCGACCGAGAGCCCGACCGGACGGTTGCCTGAAGGAAAAATGCGTTACCAAAGAAGGGAGTAGGTCCAGATATGTTGCATTTAGCGACTTTGGCTTTGTTTGCCGTACTTTTCGGAATGGGAAGTGATGCTGGGGATGAGCCTCTGGCATACGAAGCAGCGTACCGGAAGGCTCAGGAGGAGAAGAAGCCGCTGGTCGTTTTGGTGGGAGCCGAGTGGTGCCCAGCTTGCAAGACCATGAAGGTCGAGACGATCGAAACCATGAAGAAGGCTGGCGAGTTGAAGGAAGTCGTTTACACTCAGCTAGATAAAGATGCTCATCCAGAACTCGCCGAGCAGGTGATGCAGGGTAAGACCCTTCCCCAGATCGTGGTCTTCTCCGAGAGCGAGAGTGGCTGGAAGCGTTTTTCACTAACCGGAATGCAGACTCCACGACGTGTGAAGGAGTTGATCCGGAAGGCGTCGGAGGTATTGCCACTCCGCCGGTAACGACTGGTTGGTAGTTCGAGGGACCGCTAAATCCGGATATGGCGCAGCATTCTTTCTTGAGCTTGGTGCGAGAAAATGTTCCTCTCGCACCCTTCACGCGGTTGCTGATTGGTGGCCCTGCGAAATACTTTGCAGAGCCTTCGGATGAATCACAACTGCAACAAGTGGTTTCCCTTGCCTATGCCGAGGGGATCCCGATTCGTATTCTCGGCGACGGTTCCAATTTGTTGATTCGCGAAAGCGGCTTCGACGGGTTGGTGGTGCAACTCAATTCGCCGGCTTTCGAAAGAATTTCCTTCGAGGATCATGTTGTTCGTTGTGGCGGCGGCACCCGTCTGTCCCATTTAGTGACAGCCTGTGTCGGTCAGGGTCTAGCAGGAGTTGAGCATCTCGTCGGAATTCCTGGGACCGTCGGCGGCGCACTTCACGGAAACTCAGGCACAGACGAGGGAGATATCGGGCAAGTCGTCCGATCAGCCCGGCTCATGAAACGGGATGGACAAGTGGTCCAGGTGCAGTCGAAGGATCTTACCTTCTCCCATCGACGAAGCAGTCTGGATGAGTTGGTGATACTCGAAGCATCGCTGGCATTGAAGAAGGACGATGCGGCCCGACTTACCAAACGTGAGCAGACCTTCTGGATTGTGAAACGGAGCAAGCAGCCGAATGCACCGATTCGCTCAGCAATTGCGTTCGTTGATCCGGATGGAGGAACGGCATCGGCGCTGCTGCACCAGTGCGGCGCTTTGGGGATGTACGAGGGAGGGGTTCAGTTGAGCATGGCCTACCCAAATTACCTCGTCGCAAACGAAGGGGCGACATCGGACCAAGTTCTGGCCCTGCTGGAGCGAGCCCGCGACCTCGTCTATGACCGACAAGGGCTGAAACTCCAGTCCCATCTGGTCGTTTGGTAAGGTAAGAATTTCTCATGAAGACTTCGCGAGACCGTGCTTTCGTTATTCTTCTTGTTTTCACCATTCTGACGCGGCTCGACCGTGAGTCTCCCTAGCATCAACGAACTTCGTTAATAATTCGAAAAGGCTTCGAGAAGTTCTGTCCTTGCGATCTTCATAGGTCGATTGATACCGACCATGACGATTGTATCAACTCGTGACGCTTGGAAATGCTCGCATAGTTCTCCTGTCGGGCGAGCCGTGCTTTGCTACTTATTGTGGATGTCATGGCTCGTTATTCCAGGTCGCTCGCAGGATGATCCGTCGCCTGAGGATTGGAAAAGCCAATTTCAGAAGCAGGAAGAGCGACTGCAGCAACTCGAACAGAAGTGGGCGGAATATCAGGAATCCCTGATTGCGGAGGCGGAGAAAGCGTCGAAAAAAGATTCGGCGAAAGCAGCGGACTCGACCAAGGAAAAAGAGTCCGAGAAGAAAGATGACAAGAAAAAGGATGACAAAAAAAAGGCTTGGTATGAGAAACTGACTCTGCGCGGTTACGCCCAGGTGCGTATCAATCACATCGCGGATCTTCGTGATGGTTCCTTTCCCGCTCAACTTCCCGCCGATGCTTCGGTGGCAAACAATCAGTCCTTCCTCATTCGCCGTGCTCGATTGATCGTCAGCGGCGACGTGAACGAGCATCTCGGAGTATACATGCAGCCGGAATTCGCTGCCCGTATCCAGGGAGCCGCCGACTCCAACGATTACGCTCAAATCCGCGACTGGTATGGTGACCTGTATCTGGACACTGGAAAAGTGCACCGCATTCGCGTCGGTCAGTCAAAGATTCCTTACGGTTGGGAGAATCTGCAGAGCAGTTCGAACCGAATACCACTAGACAGGTCCGACTCATTGAACACCGCACTTCGAAACGAGCGAGATCTCGGAGTGCTTTATTACTGGACCCCGGAGTATGCCCAGGATTTCTTTAAGTACGCGTTGGACGAAGGGCTGAAAGGGTCGGGTAATTATGGCGTTTTTGGAATAGGTTTCTACAACGGTCAGGGGGGCTCCTTCAATGAACAGAACGACAATGCGCATTTCGTCACGCGACTGACTTTGCCTGGGATCCTGTCTAACGGACAACGTTACGAGTTCTCTGCGCAGGCATATACAGGCAACTATGTTGTCTTAACCAGCCCGATAGCACCACTTGGATCTGGCGCAGCGGTTTCCCCGACTAGTCCAAGCAACGGCGTTCTCGACCAACGAGTCGCATTTTCCACCGTTTACTACCCACAACCC
>CAYXFO010000158.1:0-9357 GCA_964464255.1 uncultured Pirellula sp. | reverse complement strand
ATGGATTCCCGGCAAATGACGCAGGCGATCGGCCAGGTAACGGCCATTTGCATCCCGAATGTTTGTCTGTTCATCGAGCCGCTCCAATTGCGAATTCAACAAGGCGCCCTGTAGTTCGCTCAAACGGTAGTTGGCCGATATGGTGTGATGTTCGTACCATACCCCCGTCGGAATACGGCCGCAGTTGTGAAGCGAGCGGCACATGTCCGCCAAGTTGTCGTCGTTCGTGGTGATGATCCCCCCCTCGCCGCTTGCTAGATTCTTGCTGGACTGGAACGAAAACGAGGCGATGGTGCCGAGGCTGCCAGCAGGTCGATCGTTCCAGCGAGCACCATGCGCATGAGCCGCATCCTCGAGCACGAGCAGCTTATGCTCGCGGGCGATCTGGTTGATCGCGTCCATCTCCGCAGGTTGTCCTGCGAAATGGACCGGAATGATGGCTCGCGTCCGGTCGGTAATCGCCGCTCGAGCGGCATCGGGACTGAGGTTGAAGGAATCCAAGTCGATATCGGCAAAGACTGGAACCATATTGGCTTCGACGACCGCAGCGGCCGTAGCGTAAAAAGTGTAGGGCGGGACGATCACTTCATCCTCGGCCTGCAATCCTGCAGCGAGCAATGCCAATCGGAGCGATACGGTGCCGTTGACCACTGCGATGCCATGTTTGCAACCATGCATGTTGGCAAACCGTTCCTCGAAACGCGCGACTTCTTCACCATCGAGCCGCCCCCATTTGCCGCTTCGAACGGCCGACAAAACGCGTTGTTCATCGGTCTCGTCGAAGATCGGCCATGATGGAAATGGATGCGATCGGATCGGGGCTCCACCTAGCAGTGCCAAGGATGTTGTCATCGGCTCACCATCGCTTTCCCATGTAGATGCAGCCGTCGGTTGCCGTTCCGGTGCGAATCATCTCCTCGAAACCCAGCTTGGTATAAAACGCGAGAGCGCCCGGATTGAGAACACTCAGTCCGAGATGTGTTCCTGGCGAGCCCATCGCGGAGAGCTTGGTCATGATCATCTCCATCATCCGTCGTCCATTGCCTGCGCCGCGAGCTCGCTCGAGCAGATCGATGTGCATGTGCGACGGGTAATGCTCGTAGGGCTCAGGGCAGTAGTACGAAGGCTGATGGTACCAGGAATGGACCATTTGCGATCGACTCCATGAGCCAGGATCGCCTTCGGGCATCGGGAAACGAGAACATAACTCGGGACGCCACTCGGCCTCATAGAGGGCATAGAACGATTTGGAATCCAACGCTCCGAAGGCGTATCCGCAAACCCCCTGATCGTCTTCGAGGATCAAGCTCAATTCGGATTCAAAGGCCAAATAGGGTCCGACAAAGATTCGCCCGAGCGCATCCGGATCCTCGCGATAGAACGGTTCGCCGTCGGCACCGTGATTACCGGTCTTCAAGCAGACGTAGTACGCCGCTGCTTGATCTTGAGGGTTCCCTTGCCGAATTCGAAAACCGGTCATCACGTGCGTCTCACTTTGGGTTGCGAAGATTCCAATCCCCCACCGGCCAGCAGCAGCGCCAGAGCCGCACCGCTGCTGGTGGCACAGGCTGCGACCATGTGCAGCACCGAAAATTGCTCGATCAACCATCCCCCTACGACACCGCCGATAATGACGGTCAAGCTAAGAAAGGTCGCATCGACAATCGTCATCGCCGAGGTTTGTATCTCCTGGTCGACCACCGAGAAGACATAGCTGCGAAGGGAGGAAAGAAGCAGTCCGAACGCCAGACCTTCGAGGCAAGCGGTGAGCATCACGATCCAGGAGGTCTGAAAATAGATGATCAAGCCGTAACGGAGCATATAGAGCACCCCGGCGATCGTCATCAGTTTGCGAGCGGAGATGCGTGGGAGTAGCCATGCCGAAAGGAACATCGCGGGCATCTCGCACATCACACCGAAGAAGAATGTCCATCCCAGTTCAGCAACGCCTCCTCCTGTTTCTTTGATCAGCAAGCTCTGGAAGTTGAACGTTGTCTGAACTCCGAGATACATCAGAAACACCACGGCAAGAATGTACAGGTAAGCCGGATTGCGAAACAATCGAGCGATCGATTGGCGCATGGTCAACGAAGGTTCTCCCGAAGATTCGGGATCGCGATTCGTTGCCGTATCAGGAATGGTGATGGCGACCGCGCTCAACAGTACCGCGGCAAGGGTGGCCACGTGGAAAAACATGTTCCATGAGACCATGAGAATGAGATACGCAGTGAGGAGGGCGACCGTCGCCCATCCGAGCGAACCAAAGCTCCGGATCCTGCCGAACTGATTGGGGTCCGAGTGATCTCGGAGATACTTCAATGTCCAGGAATCCAACATGGGACCGATCGGTTGTTGCAGAAAGCCCAACAGAGCCATCGTTATTCGTATGTTGAGCGCGCTGGTCTGGAAGGGCATCGCGGCAACCGCGGCGGCAAACAACAACGCCGCAGTCACGATCAGCACGCGAATGCTACGCAACTTATCAGAGACGAATCCGAATAGGTATTGCCCCATCAATGCCGCGCTGACATAGATGGACATCATCCATCCGATTTCCGATCCGGGTATCTTTCTTTCATCCTGGAAGTAAAGAACCCAGTAGCCCAAAAACGCCGAGGACATCGCCCAGTACAAATAATGAGCCGCTCGGAACTTCAGAAAGATATGGGAAATCGGTGACATGAATGATGATCAGGTTTGATCGGTAGGATCAAAGTCGCAGCGGAGCACATCTAGAGCGTAATCGATGAAGTCCTCCGTGATTTGTCGTTCGTTCAAAATCGAGTAGCTGTATCCCTTTTCACGAACGTATTGGTTGCAACTCCTTAGTGCAGTGCGCACATCGTCATAGGTTATTCCCATCGAGTCGGGGTGAATCGGAACCCCCGCGCGCTGCAGAATCGATCGGATCGATTCGACATCATTTTCCTGCAACAAGCTCATCAGCAGGATCCCTAGGTTGATCACTTTGCCGTGCAAATAATGCTTGCGAGTTTGGGCTTCAAGACAGTAATAGAAGAAATGCTCGGAGCCTTCCTCGTACTGACAATGCCCGACCCGGTAGTTTTCTACGGCGACAAAGCGAAAACCTTCCATAAGCATTCGCAGACCTGTTTCGGTCACATCGTAAACCTCTTGCAGACGATCCTTGACGTCCTGCAGGATCTTGGAGGTCTGTTCGTAGAGCGCCTCATCCATTTGGCTCTGGCCTCGGGCCGCCGCCAGTTTCCAATCGAACAAAGCCGTGTGGCAACTGAGCAGATCGCAAACCCCGGATCGATTCATTACCGCAGGAGCCGACTGCAGGATCGAGAAGTCGCAGTAGATTTTCTCAGGGATCATCTCGCCGACGTACTGAACTTTGCCGTCGATACGCAGCGCGATCGGGTAGGAGAACATCGCGTCCACCGAGATCGCTGTAGGGACTTGGTAAACAGGTTTGTCCCCTTTCCAGGCATGGTACTTGGCAATGTCCATCGCCATGCCACCCCCCAAGCCGATGGTCAGGTCAAACGGTTGCAATCCCGCGTGCTCCTGCTCCAGGACGCTTGATTCCATGGTCTTCGTCATGACCACTTGGGGCTGCAGCGAAGCGAATTTCGAGCCGTATTTATCCCAAAGTTGCGAGTCGGTCACGAGAAGGACGCGCCTGTCCGCGGCCAAGGCTACAAGGTCTGTGGAGCAATCGTGTCCGTATACAACATCGTATTGAATCGTGTGTGTCGAATTCATCGGTGCTCTGCTTCAGCGTGCTTCGCGCGGTGTAGTCTTCCGGAAAAACCTCTCCAAGGAATATACACCGGAAACTACTTATGCAGCACGGCGAAATGCACCGGTCATGTAGAATGATTCAATTCCCTCGACCACCGCGTCCTGCTCTTGCTCGGTCAGTTCTGGATAGACCGGCAGATGAAGGATCTCGCGAGCTGCCGACTCGGTGTTCGGCAAGCAACCGAGCGAGTATCCCAAGTCGGCAAAGCACTCCTGCATGTGGAGCGGAACCGGATAATAGATCTCGCTACCGATCCCCATGCCTGCCAAGTGCTGCTTGAGCGCGTCGCGTCTGCCGTAAGGTACTCGGATACCGTACTGATTCCATACGTGAAGACCACGAGGATCGCGATGAGGCAACTGGATAGTCTCGTGGAGTTGTGCGTTGCGGAACAAGTCCGTATAGCGATCCGCATTCTTTTGCCTCGCCTCGCTGTAAGCATCTAAATGAGCGAGCTTGACCATCAGCACAGCCGCTTGCAACGTGTCTAAGCGACTGTTGATCCCGAGAAGTTTGTGATGGTAACGCGGTTGCATGCCGTGAGCGGCCAACAGTCGCAATCGGGCCGCGAACTCGTCGTCTTGGCATACCATCATGCCGCCATCACCCATGCCACCTAGATTCTTTGTAGGATAGAAACTCAAGCATCCCACTAATCCCATGCTCCCAGCGGGCTTTCCACGCCAAGCCGCTCCGATGGCTTGGGCGGCATCTTCGATAACAGGGAGTCGATGCTTGGAAGCGATCTCCTGGAGCGCATCCATCGATGCGCATTGTCCAAATAGATGCACAGGGATGATAGCGCGTGTTCGTGAAGTGATCGAGTCAGCAACACTTTGTGGATCCATGTTGTAGGTTTCCGGATCGATGTCCACAAAGACAGGTTCGGCACCTAACCTCGCAACGGCGCTGGCGGTCGCAAAGAATGTAAAGCTCGGGACGATCACCTCGTCTCCAGGCTGGACATCCAGAGCCATCAAAGCGAGCAGGAGTGCATCGCTTCCCGATGCGCAACCGATCGCATGTTTTGTTCCGCATACCCCCGCGACTGCACATTCCAATTCGCCGACCTCCGGGCCGTGCAAGAATCTTCCGCTGTCGATCACTTTGGCAACGGCTTCCAGGAATGCATCTCGAAGTGGTTGATTGCCACGTCCTACATCCAACATCGGGATGTTCTTCTTCGAAGACGCCGGTACCGAGCTCTCTTTTGTCATCCCAACCCCCATCCTAGGTTTGCTAGCGTTCGGAAAAATCCCTTCTTCCGGAAGGCCGAGATTAACGGCTGGAGTCAGATGGGGTCAAGTCGAATCGGAGGCTTCTGCAATTGCGTTGAAACTCGGCAATTTGGTAAGTCTCGGGTATGTCTGATCTGCTCTGCTGTTTTTCTTGGTCGCAATTCTCGTTGTTCCGACGGTCCATGACCACTGCGGTGTGGATCGCTCTGTGCGCGGCTTTGGTTGCTTTGGAGTCTTCGCATGCTTTTGGGCAAGAAGCCGCACGCGAATCGCGGATCGAGCGGACGATGCGAAATCGCCAGAACAGTCCGCTGAGCGATGCGGTTCGTCAAAACCTTGACTCAGCTGCTGCGCAAGATACGGATCGCAAGCAGGGTGAGGATTTGACACAGCAGTTGCTAGGTGGTCCGGACGTATGGCTGAGCCCGAAGGGTTTGACCAATTCGTTGCAAGTGGTTGGTTTGCTCACCATCTTGAGTGTTGCACCCGCGATACTCTTGATGACGACTTGTTATGTGCGAGTGATTGTTGTGTTCGGACTGCTGAAACAAGCCATGGGCATGCAGCAGTTACCTCCGAGCCAAGTCATTACGGCGATTTCGATCTTCATCACGATCTTTGTGATGAGTCCGGTTTGGACGGATGTTTACAACGATGCGATTGAACCGTACACGGCGGAGGGGAGTCGCATGACTGCTACCGAGGCGTGGGACAAGGGGGTTGCACCGATTCGTCAATTCATGTCGCGACAAATCGCGATGGCGAACAATTACGACGATGTTCATTTGTTCTACAGCCGCTATGCGCCTGGAAGTCCCGAGCCCAAGAACTTCGATGAAGTGCCTTTGCAGGTACTTCTACCCGCATACATGCTCAGCGAGTTGAAGACTGCGTTCATGATGGGTTTTCAGATCTATCTACCGTTCTTGATTCTCGACATCGTGATCGCTTCGGTCACGGTATCGATGGGGATGATGATGTTGCCCCCGGCGATGATTTCCATGCCGTTCAAGTTATTGTTGTTTGTGCTCGTGGATGGTTGGCGGTTGGTGGTGCAGATGCTGCTCGACAGTTTCGGCACTTACAGCGGATAGCCATGGATTCGAAAGGGATGATATGACCGCGCATGATGCCATCGATTTGGTGCGGAACGCGATTGTGATGTCGCTGATTCTTGGAGCGCCGGTGCTGATCATCGGGATGATCGTCGGCTTGCTGGTCGGTCTCATTCAAGCCTTGACTCAGATTCAGGATCAGACCGTCAGCACGGTTCCGAAGTTGGTCGCAATGACTGTCGCCATCATGATCGCACTGCCATGGATGACCGATCAGTTGTTGGATTATTCGAGAAATCTGATCCGCGAGATTCCGGCGAACGTCATGCCGAAATAGTTTTCTTGCCGAGCATCGCGAACGTCCTATGAATACGATGGGAAATCTGGCCAGCGACCTGCTCGGAACCGTGATCCTGGGCCCTGTTTGGGTGTTTCTGTGCGTCTTGAGCCGGCTCGGTCCGATCATGGCGATGATGCCTCCTGTGCAGGGAACGATGGTTCCCAATCGGGTGAAGGTCATGTTGGCGTTGATGATATCAGCTGCGATTACGCCGATGATTGGGACGTTCTCAACGGAACTCCCTTCTCACCTGCTCGACGCGGTCATCGCATTGGCCAAGGAACTCTTGCTCGGATTGATGTTTGGGACGTCGGTCATGATGGTCATTACTTGTCTTCAGATCGGCAGTCAGATCATCGGATCGCTCAGCAGTATGGAGTTCGCGACAGCGGCTGATCCGTCGACTCAGGAATCCGTATCGGTCATCAGTCAGTTGATGTCGCTCATGGCGATGGCGCTGTTCGTCGTCCTGGGAGGGCACCGCATCATGATCGGAGCGTGCCTGGACAGTTTCACGTATTATCCAGCGGGGAGTGTGCTTGCGGAACGCAATTGGCTGGTTCACGTCCATGAATTGGTAGGGCATTCCTTATCGGTAGGCATCCGAGCATCGGCACCTGCGGCGATCTCGCTGTTGCTAGCCAACTTTGTAACGGCACTGATCGCGAGGACTCTTCCGCAATTGAATATTCTTGTAGTCGGTTTTAACTTCAACGTGACGGTGATGCTTGTGGTCCTTGGATTGACGCTGTCGAGCGCGGGATGGATTTTCCAGAACGAGTTGGTCGAGTGGGTCAACCGAACGTTGGATGTGGTTCCGAAGACGGTGACTGTCGACGGAGATTTGCTGCGGGAACCTGGGGATGGCTGATTCGGCGGGCGATAAAAAGCATGAGGCGACCGAGTATCGTCGCCGCAAGGCGCGCGAGGAGGGAAATGTCGTTCGAAGTGCCGACTTGGGTTCGGCGACCCTTTTATTGGTAGGTGTCATTCTCCTCGATGTAACGGGTCCTGGCATGATGGAGGCCTTCGGGGTCATTCTTCGCGATCAATTGGGAACCGAATTCGATTGGGCGACCGACTCGCGCACCTGGATCACTCGCTTTCTATTGGTGACGGTTCGCAGTTCACTGGCGCTACTCCCGTTGATGGCGGGGGTTTTCCTGACTTCGTTGATCATCCACTTTGTTCAGGTGGGACCTTTATGGCTGCCGGATAAACTCGCGCCCGATCCGCAGCGCATCAATCCACTGAGCGGTCTGCAAAGAATGTTTTCGATCCTCAATGCCTCGCGATTGGGATTCGGATTGATCAAGATCGCGTTGGTTGTCGGGCTTTTGGTGTTCGGAGTTTGGTCGCGCTGGGATGCGATTTTGTCGTTAGGGGGTGCAAACCTGGAAACCGCCGCGAGTTTTGTTTGGGAAACGTTGATCGACTTGTGCCGCAACGTGGCCATCGGACTGCTGCTTCTGGCGATCGTCGATTATTCGTTTCAATGGTGGAAATACGAGCAAGACCTCATGATGACCGACGAGGAATTACGAGAAGAATTCAAGATGACTCAAGGGGATCCGCAGACCAAAGCGAGGCGACGACGGGTACAACGTGAACTGGCTGGCCAACGCATCCAAACCGATGTTCCCAAAGCGGATGTCGTGGTCACCAACCCCACCGAGTTGGCCGTCGCACTGCAGTATGATCCCTTGAAGATGAGAGCACCGATTGTCTTGGCCAAAGGAGCCGACTTGGTCGCCGCTCGCATTCGTAAGATCGCGCTCGAGCATGGCATCCCGATCGTCGAGCGAAAGCCTTTGGCACAGGCGCTGTTTCACCAAGTCGATGTCGGTAAGCCGATTCCCGCAACCGAGTATGCGGCAGTGGCGGAGGTCTTGAAGTACGTCTACCAAGTTCAGGGCCGCAAGCTTCCCGACATGGATGCGATCAAGAACGCAGGTAGCGGTCGCTAGATGGCGATCGACTAAGCCATGAGTGAAAGGGATTGATTCCCGCTTCTGACGTTGGTTGTTTGTTCCATCCGATTGGGCAAAATGTAACGCCGGTTCGCCATGCAGTTTATCTTGCGGTACACTTAGCGATATCTTTCCGCTTTGATCACCCGGCGCCGATTTTGAATCGTAGGATCTTTAAGATGAGAGACCGTCTTTATATTGCCTTCTTGATGGCAAGCTTTCTGCTTGGAACTCAGTCTGCGGATACGCATGCACAGCAGAGATGGACACCGGAACAGGCGCAGGCGTGGCAAGCACGACAAGGATGGTTGGTGGGCGCGAACTATGTTCCGGCGTATGCCATCAACCAATTGGAAATGTGGCAAATTGGTACTTTCGATCCCCAGCGAATCGATCTGGAAATGTCCTGGGCCAAAAGTCTAGGCTTCAACTCGATGCGGGTCTTCCTGCACGATCAGCTTTGGACGGGAGATGGCAAGGACTTGATCGAAAGAATGGATCAGTTTTTGTCGATCTGTGACAAGCACAAGATCGGAGTGATTGTCGTCCCATTCGATTCTGTCTGGGACCCTCAGCCCAAGGGTGGCAAGCAGCGAGACCCGAAACCTGGCGTTCACAACAGCGGCTGGGTTCAATCTCCCGGTGCTGCAATCCTCGGGGACCCTGCCAAGCATGTCCTTATGAAGCCCTATCTTCAGGGAATCATCAACCGATTCAAGGACGATCCGAGAATCCAAGCTTGGGATCTCGTCAATGAACTCGACAACGATAATGCAAACTCGTACGGTCGCAACGGAACCAAGACGGAGCTTCCCAACAAGGCAGAAATGGGACTGCTGTTCGCTCAAAAATGCTTTGAATGGGCCCGCGAAGTACAGCCATCGCAGCCTCTGACATGCGGTGTTTGGATCGGCCACTGGGAAGATGAATCCAAACTTAGTCCGATGGAAAAACTATGCCTCGAGCAATCCGACATTATCAC
>CAYXFO010000157.1:0-9398 GCA_964464255.1 uncultured Pirellula sp. | reverse complement strand
CTATAGCTGTCGTACTGCGGACCTCTGTGCTCGTTTAGCCAAGATGCTGTAATCGGTTTGAGACTTGCGACTCTAATGTTTCTCGGGTGCATTTTGCTCACCCCAAAACTCATCGGTCCATTCCTCGAAAATAGGTTCCTCGGAGTTTGCTTGCGATACCGCATCGGCTTCCTCTAGGCCGAGTTGTTGCAGGCGGCGCAGCAGTCGCGAGCGGGAAATGCCGAGTTGGTTGGCGGCCGCTGTGCGATTTCTGGGGAACTGGGCCATGGCCTGCTGAATGATTTCTCGTTCGATTTGCGCAAGAACGCTATCGAGATCGATTTTGGCGACCGGTTCCGGCCGCTGCATATGCGAAGGAAAGGTTCGCAGGGAACTGGGGAGATCGTGGTCGGATAACAGATGTCCTTGGCAACGCTGCGCAGCATCACGCATGACGGCATCGAATTCAGCAACATCCCCCGGCCATGAGTAAGCCAGCATCGCATCGATAAATTCCTGGGTCCATCGGAACTTATCGCTCCCCTCTTGTTGCTTCCATTCACACTCAAGCCAGGCGACGACCAATGCCTCGATATCCGCAACGCGTTGTGCCAATGATGGCACATGAACCACATGAGTTTCGAGATTCGCCGCCAATTCACCCCATCCCGAGTTATCAGGATATAGCGCGATCAAATCCGGGGAGCATGATGTGGCCAATAAGGATACGTTTGCCGAGGGTCTCCAACGGATCAAGGGCTCTACCAACGAACCTGGCAATTTATCGATTTTGTGCAGGATCGCGGTTACGGGTCCGTGACTTCTGCTCTGAGTCCGCGATTGCTCATCGATCATCTCCAAAGTACCGCGCAGCAAAGAACGATCCATGAGTTGGCATTCGACGACAATCACGCCAGCCTTCGGACTATTGGGCGTTTTGTCCGAAGCGATGGCTCGACGCTTCCAAGCAATCCACTTTGCGACCGCGAGCGCGGCGCTCGATGCAGGACCAGTAACATGCACCCCAAATCGTTCGACGGACGCGATCTGAATCTGTTGAAGCGTTCGCAACGCTGACGGACTTTCGCCTCGAAGAAACCAGAGATCTGCAGGTGGACCGGGCTCACCACTCCTGTCAACCAAAAGCCGCTTTAAGCGACTCTGATGGCTGCCAGAGAGAAGAAGGTCAAGGTCTCCTCGATCTTGCTTGATCGCACAAAGCATCATCGGAAGTGGGGAGCTGTCGAGTGGCAAAGAAATGCAAATCCGAGGAGTTGCTTCTCCTGGGACGGTAAGATGATGAACAGCCGCTAGTGTGCGGTCGGAATTCGGTGGCAATGCCAACGTCGAAGCGACGATCGATAACCGTGATGTGACCAACGGCAGATTGTTGGAACAATCCAGGCCAATCAACAAATTCAATTCCACACCAAACAATTGAACCAATGCATCGTTGGCAAACAGAATGCGAAAATCATCGCCGAGAATGTAGATGGGCACCGACGCATTGCCGATCAAGCGAGCGATTTGACGCTTGGTGGAGGATCGCTGATTTTCTTCTTCGGCCATGGCGATACGAACAAAAACACCGCATAGTGCATTACGCATCATGCGGTGTGCGGGAAAAAAGGCTTGTTCTTAAGAGCGAACCTGCGTCACCTCGGCAACGCTTGGCGTCCAAACCGTTCGACCGGGGCGATTTATCTTAGAACACGTCCAAGATGAAGTGATGGCCCCAGTGGTATGGTCGACTGGACGGATAATAATTATACCACTTGCGATTATAGACTGGGATCTGCATTTCGGGTGGATAGCGATAATACATACTATTGCTGCTGCGATAGTACTCGTTGCCGTAGAAGTTTTGTGGGTAATACACGTACGGATAGTGCTGGAATCTCGGATAGTCTCGGCTGCTAGCAGCACCACCCCAAGCGCGACCGTAGGCCATGGTTTCCTGAGCTTGCGATACCGACGCAGTCGAAAGTCCCATCACGACTGTGAAAGCCGCGATGAGGATGGCACTTCGCAACATAATCTTCCCCCCGGAGATTGCTTTGTTTCGCTACGCCGGCACCGTTGCGCCGCTGCGATTTCATCCTCATTATCGGTCCAAACCTATTATCGAGTTGAATCATTTCATCAGTTGGAATCCTCAAACGCCCTGCCACTTTCATTGCTAGCGAGGGCAAGCGACTGTAGAATCTGTTGCAAAGGAGTCCGTCTCCTGGTTTGGAGCGGGGGATGCATGCAACATGGCGATTCAAATCAAAAAAGGAAAGGCGCTTGACTCGCTAACACTCACCCCGTTGATCGATGTCGTCTTTCTGCTGCTGATTTTCTTTTTGGTTGCAACACAATTTGCCCAAGACGACGAGCAGTTACCGATCCAATTGCCGTCTGCCTCCAACGCCTTGCCCATGACGCTCGAGCCCGAGGAGTTGGTGATCTCAGTCGGCGAAGATGGAACTTATGTGTCTCGAGGCAAGCGCCTCGCCATTCCAGAGATTGAGGATGTGGTTCGGCAGGCTGTCGCCGACAATCCTCAGCGGCAAACCGTCATTATTCGTGGCGATCGCCGGGTTCCTTTCCAGCATGTCGTGGCCTTGCTGGATCTGATGCATCGATTGAAGGTTCCCTCCTACCGAATCGCGGCCGAGGATCCAGACCCAGCGTCCGCCCCGCGTCCTTGACAAAGGAACTGAGCAAATGCCAGCAATGCCACAAACTGGTTTAACTCCGCGCGATGGGCCCCAGCACGAAGGCCTTAAGTCGGGATCCCACGATGGGTCGGGGATGTGGCCGTTGGATCTGGCTTTTGTAATACTCGGGTTGATGGTCGTTGGATTGGTCTTGCGGCTTCTTCGCTTCGATGATCCTCGGTGGATTTATAATGCGTGGACGTACGTGCTGGGGATCCCAACGGTTTTGGTGATCGCGTCGATGTTGGCACGGGTGTTGGTTTCGGAAACGGTCGAGCGTTCGATTCAGGTCGGTTTCTTGCTCAGCGTTGTCGCCCATTTGCTACTGATGCTCTTGGCAGTCAACGTGGTTCTGTTTTCGGGAATGTGGCCTGATGCATCGGGCGAGATCGCTCGCCGGATACGCGACGAGTCCCGTGGTTCGCAGTTCAAGGAATGGCCACAATCTCAGGAGAGATCCCAACCGGATTATCTTAAGCCTGTGGCCTCCGAGATGACACAGCCCACTCCCGCAGATATCCAGCCAGCCGGTGCAATCGATTCTCCTCTTGAATTGATCAAGGAGTCGGTCGAGGCTTCGGTGAGAGAACAAGGCGAAATGTCGCGGGCGGTCGGTTCAGATGCTCCCGATGAACCTGAGATCGCGTCTGAATCCAAGCCTCTGGCTCTTCCGGAGCGAGACATCTCAGGGGGTATGAAGTACAAGGCGATCGATGTTCCCGCCGAACCTGCACGACCACCCGAATCAACGCCAATGGCTTCGATTCAGGAGCAGGCCGCCCAGGTCGATGCCTCCCGAAACGAATCAGCAACTCGAATCGATTCGCTCTCTGCGACGTCGGGATCTTGGTTGCCCAAAGATGATATTAACAAGTCGCTGCGCCGAAGTAGCCCTCAGCTACCGCAACGCTCAGCATCGACCCCAGATAGCGAACGGTTCCCTAGCACGGATCGGATGGGTCAGTCGCAGCCACGCACTCCATCGACCAATCGTTCGCTCCCCAAGCTTTCTGGAGGTTCTCGCACCATCGAGGTACCCGCCGATGGCGATTCGCGATCGGGAGTATCTAAGGATGCAGCAAATACCAATTCAGATATCGCCGGTTCGGCAGCCATGCTTGACCGTACCTCCAGTAGTGAGCGAAGTAATGGCCAGAGCTCGAGTGGTGCCTCATCGATAGGATCAAGTTCGAGCAGCAAGGGCTCGAGCAATCCAGCGTCGAGCCGTCTCAGCGAAAGCTCCACTTCGAAGTCGATGGAGTTGGGGCCGTCGATTGAACCATCGGTCGGCAATCTTGCGAATCGAACAGCATCTCCGAAATCTGCGGGCTCGAAGTTTGATTTTCCGAGATCGGATGTGGGGCCTTCTCCTTTGGAGATAGGTAAGTTTCGTCGAACCTCGCCCGGAGAAGGGATCAAAAAGACCCAAGTTGCCGTTCCTGCTCCTGCATTCAAGCAGCGGATGCGACGCAATGAAGAAGCCATGAATCAGGATCTGCAGGCGATGGGCCCTCTCGGCCCCAAGACCGAGGAGGCGATTGAGCGGGGATTGGAGTTCTTGGCCAAGCATCAACGAGAGGATGGTTCGTGGCGATTGGAAGATTTCGGAGACGAACCGCAACTGCGTAGCGATACTGCAGCGACAGCGCTCGCTCTGTTGTCTTTCCAGGGAGCTGGCTACAGTCATGAGCAATTCAAATATCAGAAAACATGCCGGCGGGCTATCGATTGGTTGATCGACAATCAGAAGGCAGATGGGGATCTGTATCGGCCTATGGATGAAGCGTCCGACCTCAATGCATGGATCTACAGTCATGCAATCGCATCGCTTGCCCTGTGTGAAGCCTATGGCATGACTCAAGACGAATCGATACGCAAAGGAGCGCAGCGTTCGATCGATTTTCTCTTCGCCAGTCAGGATCCGGTTGCTGGTGGTTGGCGATACTCACCTCGTATCGGGAGCGATACGAGCGTGACAGGTTGGGTGATGATGGCAATGAAGAGTGCAGAACTTGCCGGACTCAACGTTCCGCCGAAAGTGTTTGTCGGGATCTCCAAGTGGCTCAGCAGCTCGGAGGCAAGTGCACAAGAACGCTACCTGTATCGCTACAATTGGCTCGCCAATACCCCTGAAGCAATGCATGGCCGAATCCCGACTCCGGTGATGACCAGTGTCGGACTTCTGATGCGGTTCTATCTCGGATGGCGGCGGACGACTCCCGACATGCAGCGAGGGACCGACTGGCTTTTGGATCGGCCACCGAGTCTAGGGACGGCCCAAGCCCCGCAGCGGGATACCTACTATTGGTACTACGCCAGCCAAGTCATGTTTCACATGGGTGGGGAACGCTGGCGAAAATGGTACAGCACCCTTTACCCGATCCTGATCGAATCCCAGGAAACGGAGGGAAAGTACGCTGGATCTTGGAACCCATCGGGGGAGATCCCGGATGCCTGGGGCCCTTACGCGGGGCGGTTGTACGTAACCACGTTGAATTTGCTCTCCTTGGAGGTTACCTACCGTCATCTGCCAATTTACGAGGCGACCGCTCAGTAGCAAATTTGCAGGTTTTCTCGCTTTTTCCCCCAGATCACTACGAATCCGGGAAAAAAATCAACCGCCTGGTATGGAATCTTTCCCTCTCAGGCTCATCTATTAAAGTTAAGGAATGCCCGAAATCGTTTTTACATGGAATCACGTGCATGGCTGACACAATTGACCCTCGTTGCCTCGCTCGAGTTGCCTCAAAGGGGTGCCTAGGCATTCTCGCTACCGCCGTGCTCGTTTCTGTTTGCACTTCGACCTTATCGGCCCAAGGGCCTAAAAAGCTCACAAAACAAGTCACCCTTCCAGAGGATGTCGCCACGCTCTTTCAAGAGCATGGGTTACGTCTCTCCGGTGCCAATCTGACGCTCGATCTCGATAACGAACTCGCAAAGGAGGTCAAGGAACTCCCTCAAGCGAAGAAGCTTTTCCTCGCAGCGGAACGCGATCGCATGACCGCCGAAGGTGAAGTGGAACAGATCAAGCAGCGGATTTCGGAATTGCGGATGCGCCACACGATGCTTAGTGCCCAACTGGCGAACGTTACCGACGTTGTTTCCAACAACCGCATTGTCGGTGAACTGAATGCGATCGTAGGAACGATCGACGCTCTCGGCGAAAAGCAAAAGCAAGCCGCGGAGAATGCAAAAACATCCCGAAGCAAGTGCAACGAAGTCCGCGAACAGTTTGTGCAGACGCTCATGGATATGAGCCGCAAACGTGACGATGCGTTTCGCAAATGGGAGTCGTTGGCTGCGGACAAATCGATGACGGATGCCGCCGATATGGCCTCGCTTGAAATTGGACAAGAACTTGCTTTCAAGCCTTCGTCCACTCTTTTGCTGGCCGATAAGCAATTGCGAAAGTACGAAGAAGCGATCACGTCAGAGTCGCTGTTGCTGGAAAAACAGGGAGGCTATTTGTGGGTCGATGTTGCCCTCAATAACCAACCGGTTGAGAAAATGATTGTCGACCCCAAAGCCTCTGTTCTTTCGATCTCACAGGACTTCGCGGATCGTCTCGGAATTGAGGCCAAGAAGGGTGATCCGTCCGTGGTAGTCAGTCTCGGCGATGGAAGGACGATCCCCGGGAAATTGGTAAAGCTCGCGTCGGTCCGCGTAGGGAATTTCACCGCAGAGAACGTGGAATGCGTCATCATGGGAGATGAGGCGATGCAGGCAAGACCCTTGCTCGGGATGAGTTTTCTCAGCGAGTTTCAATTCGATTTGGATACCGCGAAATCTGAATTGAAGCTCGTCAAAGTCGAGGCAGAAGACTCGGAGCCGTCATCTGGCAAGCTGAGAAAGAAGGGGAGATAGATCTTCATCAACGAGGCTGGGGCTGCCTCTTCAATACGAGGTACCCAAAGCCGTGCATCGCTTATTTCCGGATCGCGACGGCTACTGCCGATTTCTTATGGTCGACTCTAAGCAGTTTGCAAGCAGTCACCGCGGAAATCATGAACATCAGAATGAGGAGCGAGGAAGGCTCAGGAACCGCAGCGGTTGAAAACTGGATGTTGTCAAAAACAACTGCTTCCCCGTCGTTACCCTCAAAAATGCGAATGGTCTTGATTGGATCCACGCCGGCAAGAGATCCGCTGTACGAGATCCCGTAGAAGATCCGATTGTTTGGAATCGCGGGCCCTTGAATGATCCCCGGAGTGTCAGTGCGCAGGAATCGCTCTGCAATCACACTTCCAGACACACCTAGGAATTGAACCCGAGTTCCATTAGTGTCGTGGTCGAAGGTAGGATGATTGCTGCCGTCAGAGTCTCCAATGTTACCGATCCAAAGGCCAGCAGCCAGGGATCCCTGGGACAGTGTAAAATCGATGTTCTCCGTATTGCCCGAAGAGCCTAAACCGCTGGGAGAACTGTTGATGTTGAGATTATGAAATTGCGTGAACCCTACCTTGGAGTCAAGAATTAGCATGGCCTGCGAATCACGATGGATGATGGAGATTCCCTGTGCCGCGTACTCGTTTCCAACAAAAACATAGCCACCCGAATACGCATCAAAGTCGATATTCCTAAGCATCGACGTGCTTGTCCGAAACGCAGTCTCGTTGGTGAATTGAGTAACAATCGCACCGCTCGCTGCGCCAGTAATCGAGATCAGTACGATCAGTGCGAAGGCGATCTGCGTTTTCATCCTGATTCCAGCGTTAGAGGTTAACAAATCACTGTTGGTCCGCCCATAGGTCATGCCAAAGGGAATCATAATCTAAAGTCGCATGCACAAAATCTGTACTCTGCAGAGCTATCTCAAAAAAACGAACTTTCGGGGAAATTGTGGAACGTTCGAACATTGGGCAGATTGGAAAAGAACCCGGAAAACACTTGCGACCATTCTCAATCGGCGAAAAACTTGTCTTGCGGTGTCGCCTCGGTTACATTCACCCAGGCGAAACGAAATTCTCTCTATTCTCGACCTGCGATGAGATCCTTTGATATGTCTATTCGATTTGCTCGGGCCTGCGGTGTCGCTGTCACACTCTTGTTGAGTTGTGTTTCACAAGCCGTTGATGCCGGTGACAAGACCAAGCCAAACTTGTTGATCTTCTATTCCGACGATCAGGGATGGGGCGAGACAGGTTGCTATGGAAATAAGGAGATACCAACACCCAATATCGACTCACTCGCGAGCAACGGTGTGCGGTTTACTCAAGGCTATGTCGCGGCTACTTATTGCAGTCCTTCGCGAGCAGGTTTGCTAACCGGTCGTTATCCAACCCGATTTGGCCATGAGTACAACGCAGTCGCCAATCAGTCCGGCTTGCGACTGGATCAAGTAACCCTCGCTAATCGCCTGAAGGATCTCGGCTATGCGACCTGCTGTGTGGGCAAGTGGCATTTAGGGAACGGCATGGAGTATCGACCGACCAAGCGAGGATTCGATGAGTTCTACGGCACGCTCGCGAATACTCCCTTTTTTCAACCCAAGAACTTTGTCGATTCGCGAATTTCCGATGCAGTCCGCGAGGTAAGCGACCCTAACTTCTACACGACCGAAGCCTATGCCGAGCGGTCCGTCGATTGGCTTGAGACAAATCGAGACAAACCGTGGTTTCTTTATCTGCCATTCAACGCTCAGCATGCACCGCTCCAGGCACCACAGAAATACCTGGATCGCTTTCCGGACATCGCAGATGAGAAGAGACGTTTGTTCGCGGCGATGCTGTCTGCTCAGGACGATGCGATTGGTCGAGTGTTGGGAAAGATTCGGGCGATGGGTCAGGAGGAGAACACTTTGGTTTTCTATATCGCTGACAATGGTGGTCCTACACAAAGCACAACCTCGAAGAATGGTGGTCTGAGAGGTTTCAAGATGACGACCTATGAAGGTGGCCCTCGCGTTCCCTTCATCTCGCAATGGAAGGGGCATTGGCCTGCAGGGACTGTCTACGATCTGCCCGTGTTTAATCTCGATGTGCTTCCGACCATGGTTGCAGCTGCGGGTGGAAAGATCAGTGACTCGGACCGACTCGATGGTGTAGATCTCGCGCCGTATCTAACAGGAGCCAATAAGTCTCGCCCTCACGAAACGATGTATTGGCGATTTGGGGAGCAGTGGGCGGTTCGACATGGGGATCTGAAGCTGGTGATGTCGCGCGGTGGTAGTGGCAAGCCGGAATTGTACGACCTCGCTGCCGATTTCAGTGAGTCCAAGGATCTCGCTGTATCACGGCCCGAAGATGTCAAGAATCTGCGAGCGATGTGGGACAAATGGAGTGCTGAGCAAGCTCCACCAAGCGCGATCGATATCCCTCAAAATCAAAGGAACCGAAACAACGCTCCCCCTCGAAAAAAGGCTGGATGATCTTCGCGATCATGTAGCCAGTACTCAACCTGGGTTCATCCAATTGGGCGGCCGCTTCTCCAGGAATGCACGAAGCCCTTCGGCTGCTTCATCGCTGAACCGGGCTTGTAGGTGATCCTCGATCGAGGTGCCGTGATGATCGCTCGCCCCATAGGCATGATGAACGAGGACTTTCGTGTCGCGTATCGTTTGAGGGCCACCGGCCAAAATCCCATTTGCCATTTTCATTGCTTCCTCCATTACCCGCGAAGGCTCGGCGACTCTTTGCAGCAGTCCGATCTGTTGGGCTCGCGTCGCAGGTATCGGATCCCCGACCAAGAAGAGCTCGGTGAGGTCCCCTTCGCGTACTT
>CAYXFO010000156.1:0-9475 GCA_964464255.1 uncultured Pirellula sp. | reverse complement strand
CCCTTGGTTGCCAAAATCGACCATGTAATCGTGGATGATTTCACTCAAACTGGGAGCATCGGGTAACCCGATGGCGATTCCTCGCGCACCTTCGACCTGCTTCGGCCATTGTCTGACAATGCTTCGGATCCTCGCGTCGGGCGATTCCTGTATCTCACCTAATACTACGCCTGTCTCCGCCGCAAACCTTTGCAACGCCTCCTTCGCCATACGCGGTGTGACACAACGCGCGGGCAACCCAATCGCTCGATCGGGACCGAGCACCGCTTGCGGCACTTCATGAAGGGCAATCAACGAATCGATCACCGTGCGATATCCGGTCATCGGATGAGCTTGGTCCCAATCGACAGGCAACAGACAGACCTCTTGCTTCAACGGCTCGCGAAACATACCGCTTGCCCAACTCGAGGCCGCCGTATTCGGTTTGCCGGGCCGAATAATCACGGTCGGCAAACGCGCCGAGCGACCGTCGATGTATCCCTTTCGTGAATAGTCGTTGATCATCAGTTCTCCGATCACCTTGGTCATGCCATAGGTGGTCTGCGGCATTAGCTTGGTCCGGTCGTCGCATTGAGCGGGGAGTTCTCCACCGAAACAAGCGATGCTGCTCGAGAAGACGACCTTCGGATTTCCCCCCACTTTGCACAGTGAGTCCAACAGCAACCGCATCCCCAAGACGTTGACATGCCATGCATCGTCGAATCGGTCCTCGCATTCGCCGCTGACCATCGAGGCCAAGTGAAACACGGATAGGTTGGAATCTTTCCCGAGGGCCGCTTGTACCGATGATTCCTCTTCGATGCTCCCTGATACACAGCGTACCGAAGGCAGGGAGTGACGCGGACTTTGGAAATGAGACCACAAGGAATCCATAGCTTCGGTATCAAAGCTGCGATCGAAGAGTGTGATCTCTTGGATAGCGCTTCGATTTCCATCGGCGAGGGTGAGTTCCCCAACACCGAGCAGTCGTTTGCACAATTGGCGTCCTAAGAAGCCCCCTCCCCCTGTGATCACTACCCGCATCGCTTCTTGATCCTCGATTCGTGGTTCTCGACTACAGAGCAGCAACTGCGTCTATAATGAGCTCCTATGAAAACTCATACTAACACGACTAACAGTCTATCAGGTTGGACGATCGGTTTTGTGGGGCTGGGGAAGATGGGGTTCCCGATGGCGAGGCATTTGGCTGCGGCCGGTGCTCGCGTGATCGCATGGAATCGCAACCGGGAGCCGCTTCAGCGAGCGTCCGAATTCGGCATCGAAGGGGTTGACTCTCTCCCTGATCTAGCATGCCAAGTGGGGTCCGGTGTCATTTGCCTGAATCTGACAACAACCGATGTGGTGCTCGAAGTGGTTAGCGGTGATCATGGGCTACTGCCCCACGCATCGCGAGAAACCTTGTTTATTGATTTCGGCACTACGGGAGTCGAAGCAACACGCGGCTTGTCTCAGCGGGCCTTGTGGTTGGATGCTCCGGTATCAGGAGGTGAAGTCGGAGCGGAAGGGGCAACGCTATCGATCATGGTGGGAGGGAATGAAAATGAGTTTCGTCGCGCTCTCCCCGTCTTCGAGACCGTTGGCAAGCGGGTAACCTATATGGGCGCCTCGGGTGCGGGGCAGGTTACGAAACTGGCCAACCAATTGATCGTTGCACAAACCATCGACGCGGTGGCTCAAGCATTGAGACTGGCGGAACTGGCAGGTGTCTCCAGTGAGCAGGTACGCGAAGCGCTCATGGGAGGATTTGCAGATAGCCGCATCCTGCAACTGCATGGTGATCGGATGGTCCGCCGAGATTTCCGACCAGGGGGACGGGCCGAGTGGCAATTGAAAGATGTCCGATTGATTTGCGAGTTAGCTCAGCAGGTCGGCCTGCACTCGGAATCCCTCGATCACTGCCGATCTCTTTGGGAACATTTCGTGGTTGAAGAAGGAAATGGGGACTTGGACCACTCGGGTTTGTTTCTTCACTATCTGAGAAACGAGTCCGAGTCCTCCGGCGATCGAACAAGCGATCGCTGATATCGATCCTTGAAGTCGCTAATGGGCAAAGCTCAGGCCGGCAGCCGGGCGCTTTCCAAGGTTTTGGGGATCATCATGCTCTCGCGAGCGTAGACCGCGCGAAGCGAATCTTCCGTGATGCCAAAATGATCGCGCCATTCCCGAAGTGTTGCAGAGTTGGGGAAACATCCCTCGTGCCGAGCGATATCCTGCACACCCATTCCTCGCCCCGCTTCGATTCCGAGATCGAAGGCCAACAACTTCTTGCCGTGAACGCGGAATGGCTCTGGATAAGAGTGCGAGAACGCGTTTCGCAGCGTCACCGCATCTTCATTGCGAAAGGAGGAAGAGTTACCCATCGTGAATCCGACGACAAAGGCTTCGTCTTGATCGAGCAGTCCTCGTCCCAAGAGGATGTGGATCGCATCATGCCAAGCCAACGAGACAGCTCCGGGCAACGCGATCGTGCTCATGGGGTCCTCGAACAATCGCACTTCCTTCGGTATGCCGACCTCTTGCACACCAGGGAGTGAGTCGAGCACGGTTTGCATGGAGATATTTTCGTTGTCGAGCCCGGGATACCACATACCCCACAAACCGGAGCCGTCACTCGATTCGATGAAATCGCCGCTCGGAGTGCGAAATAGAATCTCAGGTTGAATAAACAGTTCAAGTCGTTCGCAAAGAGCGATCGGTCCATCGCTCTTCAAAACCGTGATCGACTCATTCAGTTCCTGATCGACGGCGTTTGCGATTCTTCGTTCGAGTGATGTTCGCTCGCTGGAATTTCTGTCCGAGTCATCGAGTGGGAAACAACGTTCGGAAGCTTGACTCGCTAATTGCGAGGGGCTTGGGAAGGCGGGATGAACATTGCGAACTTCCCGTTCGTTCAACCGTTGCAAGAGGGTGGTGACTTCGCGGGTCGGCTCGGTATCGCGGAGGATTTCCAGAATGATCTGTCTTTCCCAAGCGATCGCCCATTGCGTTGCGTTGTGCTCACGTTCCTGATTCGGCGATGCCATGAGTGTTGGGTGGGATGGTCGGTTCGGCAGGCGTTGAGGACGTGGTACCTGGAACCACACGGGGTCCGCCGATAGTGGAATCAACGATACGCTTAAGGTCTTCGGAGTCGACGACTTCGACTTCCATGAGTCGTTGGGCGATGGCTTCGAGTGCCGGTCGCCGTTCGGTCAGGATACCGCGTGCTTTGAGGGATGCTTCATCGATCATGCGTTTGACTTCCTGATCGATTTCGCGTGCGGTTTGTTCGGAGTAATCGCGGCCGAACGGATCGCTGCCTCCCGAAGTCGCCAAGAAGGGAGATCGATTCCCTTCGCGATAATTGACCCGTCCCATGCGGCTCATGCCGTACTCCATCACCATGGCGCGAGCGATGTCGGTTGCCCGTTGAAGGTCGTTTTGTGCACCGGTGCTGATGTCCCGGAAAATGATTTCTTCGGTGAGAGTGCCGGCCAGCAAGACCTGCATTTGCGCCTCGAGTTCCGGTTGGGTGACTAGATAGCGATCCGCTTCTGGGCGTTGCATGGTGTAACCCAATGCGGCTACACCGCGCGGGATGATGGACACCTTGTGTACTGGATCGGTGTTGGGCAACGAATAGGCGACCAAGGCATGGCCCGCTTCGTGGTACGCCACTCGCAGTTTCTCATCTTCGTTCATGAGCCGCTTTTTCTTTTCCAACCCGGCAGCGGCGCGTTCCACGGCTTCGTTGAACTCATCTTGTCCGACATTGTTTTTTCCTTTGCGAGCCGCCAAGAGTGCCGCTTCGTTGACGAGGTTGGCGAGGTCCGCTCCGACAAACCCCGGTGTGATCGCAGCGATCTGTTTCAACTCGACATCGCTAGCCAGCTTCACATTTTTGACGTGTACTTTGAGGATATCTTCGCGTCCTTGTTTGTCCGGACGGTCGACCAAGACGTGACGATCGAAACGACCGGCTCTCAGAAGTGCGGGGTCGAGTGTTTCAGGACGGTTGGTAGCCGCCATCACGATGACGCCTGAGTTGGCATCGAAACCATCCATCTCCACGAGCAATGCGTTGAGGGTCTGTTCTCGTTCGTCGTGAGAACCGACGATATTGCCGGCACGACTCTTGCCTAGAGCATCGAGCTCGTCGATGAAGATGATGCAGGGTGACTTGGCGACTGCTTGTTGAAACATATCGCGGACGCGTGCGGCACCGACACCGACGAACATTTCAACGAAGTCAGAACCGGACAACGAGAAAAACGGTACACCTGCTTCTCCCGCAATGGCTTTCGCCAGCAGGGTCTTTCCGGTTCCTGGCGGGCCGACGAGCAATACGCCGCGGGGAATGCGGCCACCGAGTTTTTGATACTTTTCGGGATGTCGCAGAAAGTCGACGATCTCTCGTACTTCCTCGACCGCTTCATCGATTCCTGCCACGTCGTTGAACGTGACTCCGATATCCTCTTGGGCATACAGCTTTCCTCGCGATCGCCCGAACTGCATCGGGGAACTGATCCCCCCCATCCGCCGCATCACGAAGAGGAAGATCGCGCTGACCAGGAAGATCGGCAGGAAGAAGAACCAGAAGAACTGAGTCAGCATGCTTTGACCAGGGGCATGACGCCATGCGATGTTGGCCGCGCTCAGTTTCTCTTTGAGTTCGGTGTTGGTCCCTTCGGAATTGTCTTTGATCGCTTGAAAGTCTCGTTGTACCGGGTTGGTCGGTTGACCATCCACGATTTTTGCGACCGTCACTTTGCCTCGAACCGTCTTTTCGTCGACTTCCACGTCGCGAATTCGACTGAGCTCGAACTGCTGTTTCTCGTTGGTGATGGTGATCTTGCCCGTGATCTTGCCTTCGGGGTCGGCATCCAGTTGCGACTGGGACGCATCCTGATAGCGGGTAGCTTCGATCAGGGCGATCAAGTCCGGATAGCGGATTTCTTGGAAAAGAGCGGTTGCCACGAAGCTGATGGCGGCCATGACCACCAAAACCCCAAGCAGCGTGTACATGAGCCAGGAGTTGCCCGATGAGGAATTTCCGCCCGAGCCAGAGCGTCGATCGGATTTGGGATCGTCAGCCATCTACAACCTTTAGGTCTTCAAGAGAAAAAACGCCGGAATGGACCCGGACCATCACAGACAGATCTTACCCCGTTATTATGCACCCGAGACAACGATTGAGCAGGGTTTGACGTTGAGGAATTGTAGTGCAAGACCTAGAATTTTGACGCTCGAGACGGCAGGATTTTGACGATGCTGCGGGTTGTGTGGCGCAAAAGAGCCTCACTTTGCGCGGCGCAAAGGGAGTCGCCCGAACCAAACAGAGTCAGACACTTTGTGGAAACCATGTCGATTAATAAACCGTCCAGAGTAGCCATTCTCGGATCCACAGGAAGCATTGGTCGATCCGCGCTGGACGTTCTATCGCATCAGACAGACGCTTTTGAGCTGGCACTCATCTCCGGTCATGAGAGGCTTGATGAACTTCGTGAACAGTGCGCTTGCCACGAGCCGAAACTCGCCGTGGTCACCGGACCGCGGACTCCTGCGGTAGATGCATGGCTCGCCGGTTCAAGTGTGGATTCTCAACGTCAGCATGGCATGTCATCGGTCATCGATGCGATTCGCGAGGGCGATATCGACATTGTCGTGGCAGCCATCGTTGGGATCGCGGGACTCGAGTCCTCCTTGGCAGCCGCCCAGACCGGCAAGCGGCTTGCACTTGCCAATAAGGAGTCCTTGGTGGTAGCCGGTGAATTGCTCATGGAGGCAGCAAAACGATCCGGCGCTGAACTCATTCCCGTCGACAGCGAACACAGCGCTATCTTTCAATCGATCCATGCGGGCCGAAGTCATCGGGAAATTCATCGACTCATTCTCACAGCCAGCGGCGGTCCGTTGCGGGATTGGCCTATCGAAACCTTGGCCGATGCCACCGTCGACGATGCCCTGGCGCATCCCACATGGAATATGGGACGAAAAATCACCGTCGATTCCGCCACCATGATGAACAAAGCCCTCGAAGTCATCGAAGCCAAATGGTTGTTCCAAGTAAAGCCGGAGCAAATCGAGGTCGTCATCCATCCGCAGTCGATCATCCATTCGATGGTGGAATTCTGCGATGGTTCGGTCATTGCCCAGTTGAGCCCGCCGGATATGCGGCTGCCGATTCAATACGCGTTGACCTATCCCGAGCGGACAGATTCCCCCGCCCGTAAAATGGATTGGAGCCAAGCGTACCAACTGGATTGGAAACCGGTCGATCCGGAACGCTATCCGGCACTCGGCTTGGGTTTTGAGGTCGCTCGAAGGGGTGGAACCTGTGGTGCGGTACTCAACGCTGCCAACGAAGTTGCCGTAGAATTGTTTTTGCAAGGTAAGATACGCTTGACCGAGATCGCCACCGTGTGCAGATCCGTGCTAGCACATCACGATTTTTCCCCTTCGCCTACACTGGACGAACTGATGCGTTTGGACCAATGGTCGCGGAATGAAGTTTCACGTTGGATAAAAGTCACATGCTAGATTGCCTAATGCGGGGTAACGGTTCCTTTCTCTTCGACTTGTCACAGGGTCTGATCCTGGCGGCCGAGGCATCGACTTGGGAATCCTGGCTCACCTTCTTTTACAGCATCCTCATGGGTGTTCTCGGTTTGGGATTCGTGATCTTTGTCCACGAGCTCGGGCATTTCCTCGCCGCGAAAGCATTCGGCGTGAAATGCGAAAAATTCTACGTCGGCTTTGATGTCCCCATCTCCATTGGTCCTATTCGGCTGCCTGCGAAGTTGGCCCATTTCCAATGGGGCGAAACCGAATACGGGATCGGCATCATCCCCTTGGGCGGTTACGTCAAGATGCTCGGACAAGACGATGACCCGCGTAGATTAAAAGAGGAAGCCGAACGGGTTCGCGAACAAGATCCCAATATGCCGGAAGGCCATTCGGAACGGTTCAAACTCAATCCCCGTTCTTTTCCAGCCAAACCGGTTTTCGCGAGGATGATTATCATCAGCGCCGGGGTCGTGATGAATCTCATCACCGGCGTGCTGATGGCCGCGATCGCGTTCATGATGGGGGTTCCCTACGAGCCCGCCGTGGTCGGCGCGGTCATGCCCGGCGATCCCGCTTGGAGGGCAGGTCTCCAACCCGGAGATCGAATCGTGCAAGTCGGATCGATCACGGACGACCAACTCTCCTTCAACGATATGTCGCAGAAGGTCGCGATTGCGGGCATTCGCGATTCCAAGTCGCCGGTCCCCGTGGCTTATCAACGCGATGGTAAACGAACGGAACTCGAAATCGTCGGCACCACAGCACATTCACCCGCCGACGCCAGGATCAAAGCCTTGAGACTCGGGATCATCGCGGCCAGGACCACGAAAGTCAACGATAAACATCCCTTCGAAACCTATATCCGGAAATCAAAGATCGACCTCGGTCCACTCCAAGCAGGGGACGTGATCCTCGGTGTCAACGGTACGCCGCTTCCAATCGATAGCGGGAATGAACTTCCGCTAGCCTATCAACTCGATCGTGTACTGCATCCACGTCTCAATGAGACCGTGACTTTGCAGGTGCGCCGCACGAACGACAAGAATGAGCAGCAGGTCGATGTCGAAGTAAAGCCGCTACCCCTCAAGACGCTGGGTATCCGATTTGAGCCGCAAGGGATCGTTGCCATCGCGGAAGGATCGGTAGCGGAGAAAGCCGGTGTCCAGCTTGGAGACATACCGATTCGGTTCAACGGAAACCCCATCGAAGATGTCCTCACGTTGCCTCTGGTCCTCGCGGGCATGGCGGGGCAGAGTGTGACATTGGATCTGCAACGCGGCGAGTCGGAAATCGTTACGCTTTCTTGGACCGTCCCTCAGCAGTTTCAGTTCGTCGAAACCGTCTCTCAATTCTCTCCTTCGGGGTTGGAACTCCCTGGATCGGGCATGACATACAAGATGACCGACCGCGTTCAAAGCGTCGCCCCCGATAGCTTGGCCGCCAAGAAAGGGATCGTAGCAGGGGATGTGATCAAGCAAGTACAATTTGTATTTAAGACCGACCAGCAAAAGGATTTCCACAAGGAAGTACTCGGAGCGAAATCGTTCCTCGAAAAGACCCCGGTCGATGCCGCGCACAGCATTCAGTATTTCTTTGAATGGACTCAGTGGTTGCCAGTCGGACTTCCGATCGCGATCGATTTGGAACGAGAGGGGAAGATCGAATCGGTGGAAATCGCCGTGGAACAAGATCCAAAACTGCATTGGCCAGATCGCGGACTCGCTCTTGTGCCATTGAGAAAGATGTACACGGCCGACGGTTTGATACCCGCATTGTCGTTAGGGGGCGGAGAGGTGTGGCGCCGACTGGGCGATGTGGCCGAGTTTCTGGGGCTGTTGGTACGTGGCAAAGCCTTCAATGCAATCGGTGGACCGGGAACCATCGCGGTCCAAGCGACCGATGCAGCCTCGAGAGGCTTTTCTCCCTTGCTGATGTTCCTGACACTCCTGAGCGCCAACTTGGCGATCGTCAACTTTCTACCGATCCCCGCACTCGACGGCGGACACATGGTGTTCTTGACCGCAGAAGCTATCTTGGGGCGTCCGGTGGATGAAGAATTGCAGATGAAGCTAACGTTGGGAGGAATCTTCGCCTTGCTCTGTTTGATGGGTTTGGCCCTATTCAACGAGTTCAGTTTCTTCTCAAGGTATTTTGCGGGGTAGTGTCGGTTAGACTGTCGAGTTGATAAACGTAGCCCATAGAATCCCAAGGAGGTTCGGGCTACAATCGCAAAGTCATTTGGGGTGTGGTGTAATTGGTAGCACGACAGATTCTGACTCTGTTAGTTGGGGTTCGAGTCCCTACACCCCAATTGAGGTTTTTATTGGGTTTTTGCTGCTGTCGCCTTTCTACTACCCTTTTCGCACCCTCCGGTACACCCGCGACTACTCCCGCGACTACTCCCGGGACACTCCCGTCGCTCCCCCAAGTTTGAAATTCGCCCGTGGTAACGGATCGCCCGTGGCAACTGTTTCAGTACCGGGAATCGGATCCGCGAATGTTCGTTTGGCTTGGGAAGCAACTACAAAAGATTTGACAGACGAGGAACGCATCATTCGTGGCTTGCAGATGGGATCGCGACTTTTCATTGCAAACATGCATTTCGATTCCAAAGGACAGTTTATCCGCTCCAGTCAGCCGGGGGATACTGACTGGGTAAATCCGTTTGCGGTGCCCGACTTCTCTTACCGAAATATGGCCAACGATTGGCTGGATTATTTGAATCGATTCTCTGCTCAGATACCACCCGACCAACTTCAACGGGACCTTCGGTTCTGGTCCTCGTTTCGAGATAACCTCGCTTGGGTGGTCGAGTAAAAATAGCGTGCCTTTATTGAATCGTGGCGTAGCGAAAGTATACTCTGCGAGACGCTGACCGTGCATTTCACCCCGCGATCTTACACACTCATCCAACCGAGGAATTCCATGC